>JBFFQZ010000248.1:0-4852 GCA_041573235.1 Sulfitobacter sp.
GCTGGCCCGTGCATCGCTCAGCGCCACCGACATCGCCGCCATCGGCATCACCAACCAGCGTGAAACGACAGTCGTCTGGGACACCGAGACCGGCGCGCCGCTGCACCGCGCCATCGTCTGGCAGGACCGGCGCACCGCCGATATGTGCAAAACCCTTCGCGACACCGGGCACGGCGATATGGTGACGGCAAAGACGGGTCTGCTGCTGGACCCCTATTTTTCGGCGACAAAGCTCAAGTGGATCCTAGATCTGAACGACGACGCACGCGAACGTGCGCGCGCGGGCAAGCTAAAGTTCGGCACCGTGGACAGCTATCTGATCTGGCGCCTGACCGGGGGCAAGCGGCACGTCACCGACGCCACGAATGCCGCGCGGACGATGCTCTATGACATCCACAAGGGCCGGTGGAGCACCACGATCTGCGATCTGCTGGATATTCCGGTGGAAATGCTGCCCGAGGTGCTCGATTCCGCCGCCGATTTCGGCACGGCCGATGCGGACCATCTGGGTGGTGACATCCCGATCCTGGGCGTTGCGGGTGACCAGCAGGCGGCGACCGTGGGGCAGGCCTGTTTTAAGCCGGGCATGTTGAAATCAACCTACGGCACCGGCTGCTTTGCGTTGCTGAACACCGGGCACACACCCGTGACCTCGAAAAACCGGCTGCTGACCACCATCGCCTATCAACTCGACGGAAAACCGACCTATGCGCTGGAAGGGTCGATCTTTGTCGCGGGCGCGGTGGTGCAATGGCTGCGCGACGGGCTGGGCGTGATCGAAAACGCCGCCGAAACCGGCGCGCTGGCCGAAGCTGCGGACCCCGCCCAGGAGGTCATCCTTGTGCCTGCCTTCGTCGGGCTTGGCGCGCCATACTGGAACCCTGACTGCCGAGGCGCCATGTTTGGCCTGACCCGCGGCACCGGTCCCGCGGAAATGGCCCGCGCAGCGCTGGAAAGCGTTGGTTTTCAGACCCGCGATCTGCTTGAGGCGATGCACGCAGACTGGGTCTCTGCCGAAGCAGAGCCTACCCTGCGCGTGGATGGCGGCATGTCTGCCAGCGATTGGGCGATGCAGTTTCTGTCGGACATCATCGACGCGCCGGTCGACCGCCCGAAAGTCGTCGAAACCACGGCATTGGGTGCCGCATGGCTGGCCGGTATGCGCGCGGGGGTCTATCCGGACATGGACGGATTTGCCGACAACTGGGCGCTCGAGCGCACCTTTTCCCCGGCAATGGACGCGGCCACACGCGAAACCCGCTATGCGGACTGGGGTCGCGCCGTGCAAGCGACATTGTCAGTCTGATGGCCATACCGTCTCTGCCCACCCATGAGATCACCTATCGCATGGCGCGCGACCTGATCCTGTTCGGCGAACTGGCCCCGGGCGAGGCCGTCACGATTCAGGGCATCGTCGATCGTCTCGGCGCCGGGGTTACACCCGCCCGCGAAGCGATCCGCCGCCTGACCGCAGAAGGTGCATTGCGTGCCAGCGATAACCGCCGGGTGATGGTGCCCGAGCTGACCATGGCGCAGCTGCAGGAACTGACCTATGCCCGCACCGGCATCGAACCACAGCTTGCCCGGCTCGCCGCCGTCTCGATGGAGACCTCGGACATCGACGCGCTTGCCGAAATCGACACGCACGTCAACGCGGCGCTCGCCGCCGGAGACATCAGCGGTTACCTGCGCCACAACCACGCGTTTCACATGACGCTTTACGCCCACGCAGAGGCCGACATCCTGATGGACACCGCCGCCTCGCTCTGGCTGCGCATCGGCCCGTCGCTGCGGGTGGTTTGCATGCGGGAAGACACCGAAGTGTTGCCCGACATGCACGCCGTCGCCATCGCGGCCCTGCGCGACGAGGATTATGAAGCCGTCGGCGAGGCTATCCATCAGGACATCCTTCAGGGCCATGCCCACGTCGCCCATGCGTTAGAGACGCCGGATTAGGGTCTGAAAGGCCCGTGTCAGAGCCTGATGTTCAGCGCGCGCATCGCTGGCGTCAGCCGCGGTCGCGGTAGTACCCCTCGATCACGGCCACCTCGTCGCGGGAGCCCAGGATAACCGACACACGCTGGTGGTGGCCTGTCGGCGCAACCTCAAGGATCCGGCCCTGCCCGGTCGAGGACGCGCCGCCTGCCTGCTCGACCAGCATGCCCATCGGGTTGGCCTCGTACATCAGGCGCAACTTGCCGCCCTGCGCGGCATTGCCGCTGTCCCTGGGGTACAGGAACACCCCGCCCCGCGTCAGGATGCGGTGTACATCAGCGACCATGGACGCGCACCAGCGCATGTTGAACGTCTTGCCACGCGGGCCATCCTTGCCGCGCAGACAATCGTCTATATAGGCACGCATCGCGGGCTCCCAGCGGTCATAGCGGGACGCGTTAATCGCGAATTCCTGGGTCTGTGCGGGGATGTGCATCGCCGGTTGCGTCAGCTGAAACTCACCGCTGCCGGGATGATGGGTGAACCCGTTGACCCCCTGCCCTGCCGTGATCACCAGCCCCGTGGCCGGCCCGTAAATGGCATATCCCGCCGCGATCTGCTCGGTGCCTGCGATCTGCACTGCGTCCTCATGCGTGTCAATCGCGCCGGACAGCCTGACAATCGAAAAAATCGTTCCAACAGAAAGGTTTACGTCCAAATTCGAGGATCCATCGAGCGGATCGTAATACACCACGAAATCGCCCGCCTGCGGCGCTTGCTTGCGCCAGTTCACCGCATCGACTTCCTCGGAGACCAGCGCGGCAAGCCTCGGGTTGCCGCCCACCTGCTCGGCGAAAATTTCGTCCGCGATCAGGTCCAACTCCTTTTGGGTCTCGCCCTGTACATTCTGCGTCTCGGCAGCGCCCAGCACACCTGCCAGTGCGCCATGGCGCACCTTGTCAGCAATCATGCGGCAGGCAATCGCGATGTCCTCGATCAGGATCATCAGATCCGTGTCCGTCCCGCTGGCGGTCAGGTGCTGGCGCAAAGTCGTATGTGTCATTGGATTTCCTTCAGTGTTTCGTCTTGTCCGCGACCAGTGTCGCGACAGCCTGCGCCAACCAGTCTGCCTCAACCCCACCGCCCTTGAGGGTCAGCGACAGGTCCCCGTTCGGAGACCGCTTGACCGCGACCTTGACGGCTCCGGCCTCTGCCTTGGCGACCTGCGCAGGCGGGGCTTTGGGAGTCTGCGGCGCCTTCTTGCCGCGCAGCTTCGGGATGATCTCGCGGTAGGCGCGCTTGGGCGTGTTCGCGATGTCCACCTCGGCGGTGATACGGTCGTGCAATTCGACACAAGCCCGCCCGAGCGAAACGTCATTCTGGCTCACCGACAGGCGCTGTGCGATCTCTTGCTGGCTCAGATCACCCAAGGCATCGGCAATCAGCCCGATCGACAGAAGCTCCTCGAACCCCGACAGGTTCTTGCGCATGGTGTTCTCGTGGAACCGCTCTTCGAGATCAGCGAGCGCCGCGTCACCCTCGGCTGTCGACAGCACGGCAACCACCTTGCGGCCCAGCTTTTGGCAGGCAGCAAGACGGCGACGGCCCGATTGAATGATGAACCTGTCCGTCGTCTCAAGCGGTGTGTCACGATCCGGCTGCCATGCCGGATCGACCGGCCGCACGCGGATCGCCTGCGTCTGTCCCCGCCGCGAAATATTGTCAACAAGCGCCTCGAACTCCGGGTCACGCTCCCATCCTGTCTGACGGTCACTGCCTGCCGGATCGTCGATCTGCGAGGGCATCAGTTCGATCGCGACGGTGCCGTTCAGAATGCCGTCATTGATCGTGGTCCGGGTATCCTCAAGCCGTTGGCGCAGCATGTTCATCGCCGTGCCGCCCCACATCCCGCCCATGCCGGGTTTGCCCGTGTCCGCCTGATCGTCCTCCAGAGGGATCGTCGTGGCGTCGAGTTTGCGTTTCCTGGCCATCAGCCCCACCTTTCCTTGATGAATTCATCCGCGAATCCGCGCGTTGGCAGATGCGGCAACACCCGCGCCACCAGCGCGTCGTTCACCGCGTTGGCGTTCGTCATGAACGCCTTGGCCGAAGTTCGCCTGGTGCGGGGGGGCAGATATTCGTAGATGCTCTTGTATTCCTCTGCCGCATTCGCAATCGCATCCGAACGCGTGTACCACACCTGCGAAATCTCGCGCGGCGAGCGGCGGTAAAGATCCAGGATCTGGTCGGTGTCCTGCGTGTTCTGTTCCTGAACGATGGTTGGCAACACCACGTGGGCGCCATTCCCGATCTCCAGGTCCGCCTCGAAGCCCATGATGAATTCCAGATATTCGCCGATATTGCCAATGTAGGTGGACAGCGTCGCAAGGTCGAAGCCCTTCATCGTCTGCGGGATCACCACGCTGTCTGCGGCGATCAGGCCGTTGAGCTGCATCAGCGTCAGCGACGGCTGCTGATCGATCACGATGACATCAAGCGATTCATTCAGCGCCGCGTCAAACCGCGCAGGGTCAAACGCTCCATCCGCATCGCGCAGGTCGCTGACGGTGGTTGTGGGCGCATAGGCCGCATCCCACTCGGCAATGGCATCGCGCAACACGCGGTACACAGGCACGCCGCCGCGTTGGGACAGAAAGAACAGGCTGATATCGCCGTTCTGGATGTTGGCCCCGCCCGGGATCAGGCGCACGCCGGGCCACGGGGTAGGGCGCCAGATGGCATTCAGGTCCTGCGCGCTGCGCGGTGTCAGCTTGGTCGCGCCGGGATCGTCCACGCCCATGAACTCCGCCAGCGTTGGCGTATCGGGCGCAAAGAGTGGCAGTTCGGCATCCGCGAAATAGAGGCTGGCCGTGGCCTGCGGATCCGCGTCGATGACGCCCACACGCAGGCCATAGAA
>JBFFQZ010000249.1:0-4849 GCA_041573235.1 Sulfitobacter sp.
CCCTGTTTCGTCAGCATCTTCTGAAACTGCCGACTGATTTCGGCGTCCATTCCGGGCGTTATGTGGTCGAGGAACTCGACGACTTTCACCTCCGACCCAAGGCGCGCATAGACTGAGCCGAGCTCGAGGCCGATCACGCCCGCGCCGATCACCACCAGCTTCTTGGGGATCTTGCCCAGTTCCAGCGCACCGGTGGAGGTGACAACAATCTTCTCGTCCACCTCGACACCCGGCAACGATGCCGCCTCGGAGCCCGATGCGATGATGATGTTCTTGGCCTCATGCACCTCATCGCCGACCTTGACGCGGCCCGCTTCCGGCACGGATCCCCAGCCCTTCAGCCAATCCACCTTGTTCTTCTTGAACAGGAATTCGATCCCCTTGGTGTTGGTGTCGATCGTCGATTGCTTGTAGTTCAGCATCTGGGGCCAATCCACCGAGGGGCTTTTGCCTTTCAGCCCCATCTCGGCGAAATTATGCTCCGCCTCGTGCAACATGTGAGAGGCGTGCAGCAGCGCCTTGGACGGGATACAGCCCACGTTCAGACAGGTGCCGCCCAGGGTCTCACGACCCTCGACACAGGCTGTCTTGAGGCCCAGCTGCGCGCAGCGGATGGCGGCAACGTAGCCACCGGGGCCAGATCCGATGATGATGACGTCATAGGCGGACATAGAGATCTCCTTGGAATGAATCGGGTGTCACGAAAAGCGTACCCACTGTACAGCTTGCGCGCACCGCAGTGTCAGTTGCGGCCCTCACAGGAGCGCTGCGATCAGCATGAAGAACGTGGCGCCAAAGCCGACCATCCAGACCAGCGAGCGCCACGGCACCAGCCCCTTGGCATAGGCGGGCACATAGGCCAGCCGGGCGAGTAGGTAGAGCCAGGAACATGCAGCGGTAAAGCCGCTGTTCTGGCCCGACATTTCGATCACGGCAGCCGCGATGGCAAACAGGATCAGCCCTTGGAAATGGTTGTCGAAAGCGCGGCCAAGCCGGGCAGTGGTTCCCGACATCGGTTTGCCGGGCTCCCGGTCGCGGGGCGACATGGTATAGCCGGTGCCAAGCTCGCGGTTGGCGGGCACGGCGTAAAGCGCAAACTGCACGTATTGCAGCAGGGCCGCGAGGGTGAGGGCGGTAAGTTCGGGGCTCATCAAGCTGTCTCGATGAAGAAGTGGCTGGCGTGGGTGACGGTTGAGGCGTCGTCGGAACTGAGCGCATTGGACCGGGTGATCCAGCGCTGCGCCCGCGCGCGGTCGTTAACGTTCAGCAGGGCAAAGGCCCGGGACGTGGTGTCTGCATCGCGCCAGATCTGCAGCACGCCCAAACCTGCCTCGCTCCGCGATTCATGATCGGCGTCGAATGCTTCTTTCCAATCGTCGAAGGCGGTGATTTC
Organism: Sulfitobacter sp.; assembly: GCA_041573235.1. Taxonomy (GTDB): domain Bacteria; phylum Pseudomonadota; class Alphaproteobacteria; order Rhodobacterales; family Rhodobacteraceae; genus Sulfitobacter. Next base: position 1,394 of record JBFFQZ010000249.1, read on the forward strand.
AAATTGGCAGAGCAGTTGCATGGCTTGAGAGTACCTTGATCCGTGGTCGGTTTGCGGGGCGCGCGGCGAACCCCTGACTTGATCAGCATGATAGCCGTATCGGGACACTTTCGATAGACCTGCCGCTTCCGGTCAACCAGCCCGACACCATCGCACCACGCGCCTCGTGTGCGATGCGCGCGGAACGGCCCATACTGGCAGTCCCGCGCGTTCGGGTCGTTAAAGATCCATCAGCAGGCGGCGCGGATCCTCGAGCGCCTCCTTGACGCGGACAAGGAACGTCACCGCACCCTTGCCGTCCACGATCCGGTGGTCGTAGCTGAGAGCCAGGTACATCATCGGACGGATGACAACCTGACCGCCAATGGCCATCGGGCGATCCTGGATCTTGTGCATGCCGAGAATGCCCGACTGCGGCGGGTTCAGGATCGGCGAGGACATCAGCGAGCCGTAGACGCCGCCGTTGGAGATGGTGAAGGTGCCGCCCTGCATTTCCGCCATCGACAGCTTGCCGTCACGGGCGCGCGCGCCCTTTTCGGCAATCGCCTTTTCGATGTCGGCAAAGCTCATCTGATCGGTGTCGCGGATCACCGGCACAACGAGGCCCGTGGGCGTGCCAGCGGCGATGCCCATGTGGACGAAGTTCTTGTAGACGATGTCGGTGCCGTCGATCTCGGCGTTGACCTCGGGCACTTCGCGCAGGGCGTGGCAGCACGCCTTGGTGAAGAACGACATGAAGCCCAGCTTCACCCCGTGCTTTTTCAGGAACAGGTCCTTGTATTCGTTGCGCAATGCCATGACCTCGGTCATGTCGACCTCGTTGTAGGTCGTGAGCATCGCAGCGGTGTTCTGGCTGTCTTTGAGGCGCTTGGCGATGGTCTGGCGCAGGCGGGTCATCTTTACCCGCTCCTCGCGGGATGCGTCATCGGCGGTGACCGGGGCACGCGGGGTGGGCGCGGCCGCCGCAGGCGCCGGGGCGGACCCTGCGGCTGCGATGGCGGATGCCACGTCCTCCTTCATCACCCGACCGTCGCGCCCGGTGCCGGTGACCTGGTCACGGCTGAGGCCCGCTTCCGCCATGGCTTTCTTGGCCGATGGAGCGTCCTCGACATCCTTGTTGCCGCTGTCTTTCACGGCTGCGGGAGCGGAGGCCGCTCCGCTGGCCTGTGGCGAGGCCGCAGCGCCCCCGCCGGATGAGATTACCGCAAGCTTGGCGGTGGCATCCACGGTGCTGCCTTCTTCTGCGAGGATTTCGGTCAGCGTGCCTGCGGCGGGGCTTGGCACTTCGACGGACACCTTGTCGGTTTCCAGCTCGCACAGCATCTCGTCCTGCGCGACCGTGTCGCCGACTTTCTTGAACCACGTGCTGACGGTCGCCTCTGTCACGCTTTCGCCCAGGGTTGGCACCATCACGTCGACGGATCCGGCATCGCTTGCGGTCGACGATTGCGCACTGCCCCCTTCGTCCTTGGCCGCCGAGGTGGCGCCTGCGTCGCCTTCGGACACCGTAGCCAGCAGCGCATCGACGCCAACGGTCTCGCCCTCGGCGGCGATGATATCTTCAAGCGTGCCTGCCACGGGGCTGGGCACCTCGACGGTGACCTTGTCGGTCTCCAGCTCACACAGCATTTCATCCACGGCAACGCTGTCGCCGGGTTTCTTGAACCATGTGGCGACCGTGGCTTCGGTGACGGATTCGCCCAGGGTGGGCACGCGAACTTCGCTACTCATGATATCAGGATCCTTTGATTGTCAGCGCGTCGTCGACGAGGGCTGTTTGTTGGGCCTTGTGTTGCGAGGCAAGGCCGGTTGCAGGCGATGCTGCGGTGGCGCGACCTGCGTATTCGGGGCGGGTATGCTTGGCCTTGATACGTTGCAGAACCCATTCGATGTTCGGCTCGATGAAGGTCCAGGCACCCTGGTTCTTGGGCTCTTCCTGGCACCAGACCATTTCGGCATTCGGGAAGCGTTCCAGCTCTTTCACCGCGGATTGGGCGGGGAAGGGATAGAATTGTTCGAACCGCAACAGGTAGACGTCGTCGATGCCGCGTTTGTCGCGTTCCTCCAGCAGGTCATAATAGACCTTGCCCGAGCACATCACGACCCGCTTGATTTTCTTGTCAGCGACCAGTTTCGTGTCCGAATTGCCATGCTGTGCGTCGTCCCACAGGACGCGGTGAAAGCTGGATCCAGTGGTGAATTCTTCGGCTGTGCTCACGGCGAGCTTGTGGCGCAGCAGCGATTTCGGCGTCATCAGCATCAGCGGTTTGCGATAGCTGCGGTGCAGTTGGCGGCGCAGGATGTGGAAGTAGTTGGCCGGCGTCGTGCAGTTCGCCACGATCCAGTTGTCGCCGCCGCACATGGTCAGAAACCGCTCAAGCCGCGCGCTCGAGTGTTCGGGGCCCTGACCTTCGTAACCATGCGGCATCAGGCAGACGAGGCCCGACATCCGCAGCCATTTGCTTTCGCCAGATGAGATGAACTGATCGAACATGATCTGCGCGCCATTGGCGAAATCGCCGAACTGGGCCTCCCAGAGGGTCAGCGCGTTGGGTTCGGCCAGCGAATAGCCGTATTCGAAGCCCAGTACCGCATATTCGGAAAGCATGGAGTCGATGACTTCATAATCCGCCTGGCCCTTGCGGATGTTGTTGAGCGGATAGTACCGCTCTTCGGTTTCCTGGTTGATCAGGGCGGAATGGCGTTGGCTGAAGGTGCCGCGGGTCGAATCCTGCCCCGCCAGCCGCACCTTGTAGCCTTCGGTCAGCAACGAGCCGAAGGCCAGCGCCTCTGCGGTGGCCCAGTCAAAGCCTTTGCCGCTCTCGAACATCCCGGCCTTCGCCTCCATCAGTCGGCTGATGGTCTTGTGAACGGGATAGCCATCGGGCACCTGGCTGAGCGCGGTGCCCACTTCGGCCAGCGTTTCGGGGGCGATGGCGGTTTCTCCGCGCTGATATTGTTCGTTGTTCTTGTCCAGGTGCGACCATTTTCCGTCGAGCCAGTCCGCCTTGTTGGGGCGGTATTCCTTGCCCGCTTCGAACTCCTCGTTCATGCGGGCCTGGAACTCGGCCTTCATGTCCTCGATCTCGCCTTCCGGGATCAGCCCGTCCTTGACCAGACGGTCGGTGTAGAGGGTCAGCGTGGTCTTATGCTTCTTGATTTTCTTGTACATGACGGGGTTGGTGAACATCGGCTCATCCCCCTCGTTATGGCCAAAGCGGCGGTAGCAGATGAGGTCGATCACCACGTCCTTGTGGAACTTCTGTCGGAATTCGGTGGCCACGCGGGCGGCGTGCACGACCGCCTCCGGGTCGTCGCCGTTCACGTGGAAAATAGGCGCCTCAACCACCAGTGCGTTGTCGGTCGGGTAGGGAGAAGAGCGCGAGAAATGCGGCGCGGTGGTAAAGCCGATCTGGTTGTTGACGACCACATGCATGGTGCCGCCGGTCTTGTGCC
>JBFFQZ010000250.1:0-4838 GCA_041573235.1 Sulfitobacter sp.
ATGCCCAACGCCTCGCCGTGGCGGACGTGGTGGTTGGTCAGCGCCTCAAGCTTGTGGGCGGATCAATGACCAAAGTCGAGCGGTCGCGCCGATCCCATCTCGAACGGATCGCCGCCCTGCGCAATCTGGCTCATGTGCAGTTCGACCGAGAGCCGCACCATGTATTCTTCGGCCTCGGCTGAAACGTCGCCAGCGCGTCGACGTTTTCCTCAAGCCACAGATAGAACGCGCGGTCGCGGATCAGCGCGACCTTTTCCACCTCCGATACCCCCGAGATGCGGCAGATGGTTGAGGAAATCAAAATCGCTCAGCACGGCCCAGGGCGGCGCGAAGGTCCCGATATAGTTCTTGATCCCCGTGAAGTTCACCGCATTCTTGACGCCGACACCGCTGTCGTTCTGCGACAGGACGGTTGTGGGAATACGGATGTGCCGAACCCCGCGGTGCGACGTCGCCGCGGCAAGGCCGATCGCATCCAGCACGGCACCGCCGCCGATGGCAACACATAGGAGTGGCGGTCGATCGCATGGGCACGCCGATCAGTTCAAGCTGGTCGGAATACGCCTAGAAATAGGTGGCCAGTCTTTCGTTCAGGACAAGGTCGGACTGCCCTTCGTCGATGATGAAAAAGCAGCGGTGCCGCTTGTCCTTTTCGCGGCCTGCCACGATCCGGGTGAACATCGGGTTCTGCGGCTAGAACATCCCGCGCATGAAACGACCGGGTATTGATAAGGTCCGGAAAAGCGTTGATCACAAACGACTTCGGTCATGTCCGTTGCCGATGCGTCGGCGCGATCAGTGTGGTTTGGCATGTTCCGAAAACACCTCGGTTCTGGCATGCCTCGGTCTGGTGGGAGACCGAAACAGCGCACGAGGGAATGGCGTGATGATCGCGTTTGTAGCCTTGCTCGTCGCGTGGCTCACCAGCCGCCGCCACGCTGCCGCCGCCTGAACAGACCGGAGCGGGCGGAAGCGCGCTTAAAGGCATCCAACGACAATTCATCCAAAGGATGAAGTGTTTCATTAATTCAAATAAATTCAGTCATATAACCGCCACAGCTAAAGCGCGACATTCACTGCGCAGCCGCTCGTGCGGATCGTGCTGTCCCCGTCGGCCCGCGGCCCGCAGGTTGCGACCGATGTGTCAGGCTTCACGGGTCGTGAAGATATCGGCGAACTGATCGCGCAGGATGTTCTTTTGCAGCTTGCCCATGGTGTTGCGCGGGAATGCGTCCATAATGACCAGCTTCTTTGGCTGCTTGTAGCGTGCCAGCTGGTCGCCCAGTGCGGCCATGATGGCATCCACCGACAGTGTGGCGCCCGGCTCCGGCACCAGCAATCCCACCACGCTTTCGCCAAAATCGGGATGCGGCACGCCAATCACCGCGCTTTCCAGCACGCCCGGTTGTTCGTCCAGCACCAACTCGATTTCCTTGGGGTAGATGTTATAGCCCCCCGAAATGATCAGGTCCTTGTTGCGCCCGACGATCACGACATAGCCCTTTTCGTCGATCTGCCCCAGATCGCCGGTGATGAAGAACCCGTCCGCGCGCAGCTCTTCGGCGGTCTTTTCCGGCATCTGCCAATAACCCTTGAACACATTCGGCCCGCGCACTTCGATCAGGCCGATGTCGCCCGGCGACACGTTCTCTCCCGTTGCGGGATCGGTGATCTTCAGCTCGACCCCCGGCAGCGGCGGCCCCACCGTGCCCGCGCGCCGCTCGCCGTCGTAGGGGTTGGAGGTGTTCATGTTCGTCTCCGTCATCCCGTAGCGTTCGAGGATGCGGTGTCCGGTCCGGTCTTCGAACCGCACATGGGTTTCAGCCAGCAAAGGCGCAGAGCCCGAGATGAACAGCCGCATATGTGCTGTCAGCTCTGCGGTAAAGCGGTCGTCGTCCAGCAGGCGCGTATAGAACGTCGGGACCCCCATCATCGTGGTGGCCCGGGGCATATGCGCGATCATCTGGTCCAGGTCGAATTTCGGCAGAAAGATCATCGATCCGCCCGCGACCAAGGTGACGTTGCTGGCCACGAAAAGCCCATGGGTGTGGAATATCGGCAGCGCGTGCAACAGCACGTCCTTTTCGGTAAAGCGCCAGGCTTCGGTCAGTGTCTGCGCGTTCGACAGCAGGTTCGACTGCGTCAGCATTGCCCCCTTGGACCGCCCCGTCGTGCCCGAGGTATACAGGAACGCGGCCAGGTCCTCGGCATCGCGCGCAACGGTCGCAAAGACATCTTCCTGCCCCGCAGCAAGATCCGCAAAACTGCCGCTCCCATCCGCATTCAGCGTCTTCAGCGCGGCATCGTATCGGGCGGCAACCGGCGTCAGCGCCTCACTGGCCCGGTCGGTTGCCAACACCAGCTTGGCGCCGGAATTGCCGATGAAATAATCCAGCTCGGTGGCCGTGTACCCTGTATTGAGCGGCAGGAAGACGACGCCCGTCTGGGCGCAGGCCGCATAGACCGCCAGCGCCTCGGGCGATTTGTCGATCTGCGCGGCCAGCCGGTCACCGGGTTCCAGCCCCAGCCCCGTTATCGCATGCGAAAACCGTGCCGCCATGCGCAGGAAGTCGTCATGGGTCAGGGTCGTTGCATCGGGCAGATGCAGAAACACGCTCGATTTACCGGCGTGACGTCCAAAGAGGGTATCGTAAAGCGGATTGGCCATTATTCTTCCTCACTGTCAGGCGGTCGTCTGCACCGCCCTGCCCGCAAGTGAGCGCATTGTCGAAGAGGCTGCAACCTTTTTCATGCTCCCGAATGCCTCATTTTTTTCAGTGATACGCCGCAGCTTGTCCCAGCTTTCCGAAAGCGCGCATTGGGCCGCGTCGGACGCGCTGCGCGACGGTGTGGCGCGAGAAGGCGAACAGTTCCGGCATCTGCCGAACCATCTGAAATCGAGAGCCTGAGCGTTTGCCCGCGGCAGGAAATCACGGCATTGCCCCCTCAACCTTCGTTATCGAAGTGATCCAGGTCAAGGCCGCCTGCCCCCGCCGCCGATAGCATTTCGGGGACGTCTATGAAAAGGATCCTCCGTCATGTCGAAAGCCGCACAGCACCCACAGCACCACATCGTCGGGGGCGGCATCGCCGGGCTCGCGGCGGCGGTCTATCTTATCCGCGATGCGGGCGTGGCAGGGCGCACCATCCGGATCCATGAACAGCTTGGCGTCGCGGGCGGATCTCTTGACGGGTCGGGCAATGCCGAAACCGGCTATCTGACCCGCGGGGGCCGTATGTTCGAAGAGCATTTTGCCTGCACCTTCGATCTGCTGGACACGATCCCCTCGGTCGATGAGCCGGGTATTTCGATCACGCAGGACATCATGGCGTTCAACCGCATGGTGCCTGGGTCCTCGAACTGTCGTCTGGTGCGCGATGGCCAACCCGCCGCGGACCGCTACGACCTTACGCTCAGCGCCCATGACATCGTCGACATCAACCGCCTGATGTTGCAGTCCGAGGAGGCGTTGGGCGGGCAGCGGATCGACGACTGGTTCAGACCGTCCTTCTTCGACAGCAATTTCTGGCTGATGTGGGCGACGATGTTTTCATTTCACCCCTGGCATTCGCTAATTGAAATGCGGCGCTACCTGCGGCGGTTCATCCATCTGTTCCCCGGCTTCACCCGGATCGCCGGAATTTTGCGCACGCGCTTCAATCAATACGATTCACTTGTGGTTCCGATCATCGCCTGGCTGCGCGCGCAGGGTGTCACCATCGCCACCGACGCCAAGGTCACCGACATCACGATCAAGGGCACGCCGCAGGACCGTCGCGTCACCGCCATCGTGCTCGAGGATGACAGCACCATTGAGATACGCGCCGAGGATCACGTCTATCTGACCTTGGGGTCGATGACCGATGCCAGCACCCTGGGCTCGAACGACCTCGCACCGCCGCTGGATGACGCAGAGGGCGGCGCATGGCAGCTTTGGCGCAGGCTGGCCGCCAAAAACACCGGTTTCGGCCGCCCCGAGGTGTTTTGCGACGACACGGACAAGACCGCATGGCATTCCTTTACCGTGACGCTTGATGGGCCTGAGTTCATTGAATTCATGGAGGATTTCACCGACAACAGGACCGGGACCGGGGGGCTGATCACATTCGCGGACTCAGGGTGGACGTTGTCCATCGTGCTGTTCCACCAGCCGCATTTTCGCGACCAGAAGCACGGCACATACGTTATTTGGGGCTACGGTCTGCGTGGCGAAAGGCCCGGCGATTTCGTGAAAAAACCGATGTGGCAGGCCACCGGCGACGAGATCATCAGCGAAGTCTGCGGACAGCTTCACCTGACGGAGGCGCAAGCGGCATGGTTCAGCGGGGCGCGGGTGGTGCCCAGCCGAATGCCCTTCATCACCAGTCAGTTCATGCCCCGCGCCCCCGGCGACCGCCCCGAGGTGCGGCCCGAGGGGGCGCGCAACTTTGCCTTGATCGGACAGTTTTGCGAACTGCCGCGCGATTGTGTGTTCACGGTCGAATACTCCGTTCGCTCCGCGCGCACCGCGGTTGCGGCGCTGACGGGCCGCGTGCAACCACCGCCGCCCGTCGCGCGGACGGACCTTGATCCGATGGTGCTGATCCGCGCGGCAAGGGTGCTCATGGGAATGTGACCGGTGGTCCGGGCGGACCCGGTCGCGATTTCAGTCAGCACTCAACAGCAAAGCCGCCCGATCATCTGCCCCGAGAGCGTGACCACGTCAGCGCCATGCCGCGAAGGCTCAGCCGATCGCGACCGTTTCGTCCGCGCCGACCAGCACGGTGTCGCGCACGTCGCCGTAGGGGTCCGCCAGCAAAAACCGCGCGACGTGAAAGATCTTGCCTCGGGTAGATAC
>JBFFQZ010000251.1:0-4824 GCA_041573235.1 Sulfitobacter sp.
CACGTCGGGGCGCAGGATCGTGCTGTCTCCGGCCACGGCGAGCGGCGATGCATCGCGAAACGCCTCGTCCGACCACAGCAGATAGGACTGCACCACCTGGCTCAGCGCCAGTGTCTGCGCGGGCACCTGAGACAGATGCGCGTCCATCCGCAGGAATACGAAACACGCCTTGATGGCCCCCGCCTCGTCAAAGCGGAAGAACCGGTACTGGTTGGCCTGCGCCTGCGACAGCCTTTCCACCAAGGGCCCCAGATCAGGCAGCAGCCGGTCCATGCCCGGCACCTCCAGCAGTTCTTCCCACTCGGAAAAGAAGAACACCATCAGGTTCGATCCCAGTTCGGGATCGGTTTCGGCCATCTTGTGACCCGCCAGCGCGGTCACCGCCTCAAGCGCGCCCTTGACCACCTGCAGCGTCGCCTCTTCGACGCCAAAGACGACCGGCGCGATCGGACGGCCCCACCGGGCAAAGGCGAACTGTCCGTCCGCCCGCGTGAACAACGCTTCGATATCCTCAGGTTTCATCGTTTCCTACCCAAACAAGTCATTTTTCGGCTTGGGCGGGGTCATTCCCAGATGCACCCAGGCCTTTTGCGCCAGCATCCGCCCGCGCGGTGTGCGCTGGATCAGCCCCTGCTGCAACAGGAACGGCTCGATCACCTCTTCCAGCGCATCGCGGCTCTCGCTGAGCGCGGCCGACATGGTTTCGATCCCTACCGGGCCGCCCTGGTAGTTCTCGGCGATCAGCCGCAGATAGCGGCGGTCGGCGCCGTCCAGGCCCAGATGATCGACCCCCAGACGGGTCAACGCCATATCGGCCAGCGCCTGCGTGACGCGTCCGTCGCCCTCGACCACGGCGAAATCCACCACCCGCCGCAGCAGCCGCCCCGCGATGCGCGGCGTGCCCCGCGCGCGGCGTGCGATTTCACGCGCGCCGCCCTCATCGGCCGGCGCACCCAACTTGCGGGCATTGCGCGTCACGATGATGAACAACTCATCCTCGGTGTAGAACTGCAATCGCGTGGGAATGCCAAAGCGGTCGCGCAGGGGTGTCGTCAGCAGCCCCATCCGGGTCGTAGCCCCGACCAGCGTGAAGGGCTGCAATTCGATCCGCACCGTGCGCGCGGCAGGCCCCTCACCGATCACCAGATCCAGTTCGAAATCTTCGAGCGCGGGATAGAGCACCTCTTCGACCGCCGGGTTCAGGCGGTGGATCTCGTCGATGAACAGAACATCGCGCGCCTCGAGGTTGGTCAGGATCGCGGCCAGATCGCCCGCCTTGGCCAATACCGGACCCGAGGTCATCCGGAACCCCACCCCCAATTCGCGCGCCATGATCTGGGCCAGCGTCGTCTTGCCCAGACCGGGCGGGCCGTGGAACAGCGTGTGGTCCATCGCCTCTTCGCGCTGGCGGGCCGACTGGATGAACACCTTCAGGTTCGCCCGCGCCTCGGCCTGGCCCACGAATTCGTCCAGCATCTGCGGACGCAGTGCGCGGTCGAAGTCCTCGGGCTGCGCCTGAGGGCGCACGATCGGATCGCTGTCAGTCATGTCGCCCCCCAGGCAATGCGGGGCCGCCGCGGACCCGATACGCGCACCTTACTCTCGGGGCGCCAGAAGTTTCAACGCCGCGCGGATCAGCGTGGTCGTCTCTGCGTCAGGATTTTCGCCCGCCGCCTGCGCCACCGCACCGGCGGCATCCCCCGGCCCATAACCGAGGTTGCCAAGGGCCGACAAGGCCTCGGCCTGGGCGCTGGTGTTGACTTGCGGCGCGCGGCGCGTGACCGGCGCCTCGATCACCTCGGCCTCGGCATCGCCCTGCGCTTGCGCGACCGAGCCGCCCATTGCCATCATCGACGGCGCCTTGTCCTTTAGGTCAAGCACCACGCGCTGCGCGATCTTGGGGCCGACGCCCTTGGCCGCCTTCACCGCATTCCAATCACCCAGCGCAATCGCCCGGCTGACCCCGTCGGGCCCCAGCGTTCCCAGAATGGCCAGCGACGCCTTCGCCCCCACCCCCTGCACGGAGGTCAGCAAGCGGTGCCATTCCTTTTCCGCCAGCGTCGCGAAACCGAACAGTTGCAACAGATCCTCGCGCACCAGCAGATCGGTATAGACTGCCGCGACCTCGCCCACGCCCGGCAGGGCCGCCAGCGTACGGTCAGAGCAATACACCAGGTATCCAACGCCGCGCACGTCGATCAGCACATGATCCGCCGAGCGGTAATCCACGCGGCCGGTGATCTTGCCGATCATGCGCTCGCCCTCGCCACCGCCGCCGCAAGCGACGATCCGCCCCCGTGATGCGCATGGGTGATCGCGACGGCCAGCGCGTCCGCCGCATCCGGCCCCGCGATCTCGACCCCGGAGAGTTGCATGCGCACCATATGCGCCACCTGGCCCTTATCCGCGTGGCCCACACCCACGACCGTCTTCTTGACGTTGTTGGGCGCGTATTCCCCTACGCTCAGCCCCATCTGGGCGGGCACCAACAGGGCAATGCCCCGCGCCTGCCCCAGCTTCAGCGTGCCCGCACCGTCCTTGTTGACGAAGGTATGCTCGACCGCCGCGGTCGTGGGGCGGTAGGTCGCGAACACCCGCGTCAACTGCCCGTGCAGCGTCAGCAACCGCGCGGCCAGATCCTGACCCGTTTCAGAGTGACAAATCCCGTTCGCGACGTGAATCAGCTTGGACCCTGACATGTCGATCACGCCCCAGCCCATGTTGCGCAGGCCAGGATCAATCCCGATCACCCGTATCATCCACCCAAATCCTCAATTATTGTTGCTTTTTTGATGCACTAGCACGAAAGGCGAACATCTCCTACCGTTTTAAGCATCCGGGACAAATACGACACCAGCCATGTCGCAGACGCCACATTCACGCCGCACCGCAGCAAAAGCGACCTCAAAAAGCTGCAAAGCGACACGTCCGAAATACTATTTTTGCCTTACTTTACGACCTGTTAACCATACATAAGAGCCATGCGTAAATTGCATGGCTGACGTGCATACTCGCCTATTGCGTGCGCTTCACACTCTGCCTAATTGATCAGCAGAACGCCGAAGCATTCGGCAAAACCCTCAAATAGAAGGACGGCTCCAATGGCTGCTTTTGACACTTCCCGCACCAACTACGGTGTTGCATCCTTTGCAAACCGCGCGATCGCTTTTGTTGCCGACCTGGCAATTTCCGTATCCGCCTGGAACGATGCGCGCATCACCCGCAAGGCGCTGTCCCGCCTCTCGGACCGCGAACTGGCGGACATCGGGCTCGAGCGCGGCTCCATCGACGACATTGCCAGCAGCAATTTCATCCGCTGAACAGGCCCTCCAGGGCGTTGCATCCCTTGATGCGACGCCCGGAAATCAGGACCAGGACATACAAGAAAGGCCGCGCCGGATAATCCCGGCGCGGCCTTTCCATTTGCGCAAAAAAGGAACGCGCGCAAAGAAACCGACTTGATGGGCTTCCCGCAGGAGGCCCATCGGGTACGGCTAATAAACCGGTTAGCGCAGCAATGGTCCTATCTGATCCGCAAGGAACTGCGTCGCGGGATCGATGCTCAGCGTGCGTGCCGCCATGACTTCAAGAATCGTGCCGCTCTCAAGCTGCTCAAGACGCTCCCCATAGGTGGCAGGTCCATTCGCCGACAGCATGACCGCCTTGAAAAGGAAAAAGCCCAGCACCAAAAGGAACGCGCCCCTTGCAGGAAAGTGCAGGCGGCGTTTTTTGGGTTGGACAACGATCAAACCGTTGTGGTCGACCCGCGTGGTATACCCACGGCGCACCAGCTTGGAATGCTTGTAATCCACATCGTTGAGACGGGCGAGGAAACTTTCTTTGGTTTCAACCATGACAGCGGTCTCTCTTAACAAACGGCCCCCACCGTTGTTGAGATAAATTTTTACTGATCAAATGTGGCAAAATTGGGGCAATTAAGGCACCTTCAGCACATTTATGGTGTAAAGTTGTTCTTTTGACGCCAATACGCTGTTCATTTTGACAGCGTTAGCGTCGTCCAGTCACCAATGCACTCGCGATGGTGCAGATTGATGCCGGATCGCGCATAAACCTCGATCACCTCATCCGCCTGCTCGTTCAGAATACCCGAGAGAATCGCATATCCCCCCGGCTGCATCACCCCCGCCATGTCGGGTGCCAGCGCCACCAGCGGCCCCTTCAGGATGTTGGCGAAGACCAGATCGAAGGGCGCCGCGGCGGCCAGAGCGGGGTGATCGAACCCCGCCGCCTCGACACAGGTCACACGCCCCTCCAGCCCGTTGGCCGTGACGTTGGCCTGCGCGACCTCAACCGCGACCTCGTCGATGTCCGACGCCAGCACGGGTTCGTCCCAGATCCGCGCCGCCGCCATCGCCAGCACCGCCGTGCCACAGCCGATATCGACCACGGCGCGTCCTACGAAGCCATCCGTTGCCAGCCGGTCCAGCGCCCTGAGGCAGCCCAGCGTCGTGCCGTGGTGCCCGGTGCCAAAGGCCATCGCCGCTTCGATCAGCAGGGGCTCGCACCCCTGCGGCACCTTGTCCGCATCGTGACTGCCATAGACAAAGAACCGGCCCGCCTCGACCGGCGCCAGTTCCCGGCGCACGTGGGCCACCCAATCCGTCTCGGGCACCTGCGAGACCACGAACGGCTTTGCGCCCATCACCGCACTCAGCAGGGCCAGCGCCGTTTCGTCCGGGACCTCCTCGAAGTATCCGCCGACCTCCCACAATCCGGAGCCATCCTCCATCTCGAACACCCCCACGCCCGTGGGCTCGGGCGTCAGCCGCTCCATCGCGTCACCCAGTTTATAGGCGGCGTCGC
>JBFFQZ010000252.1:0-4824 GCA_041573235.1 Sulfitobacter sp.
CAGCCGCGGCGGGCGCGGCGGGCTCTTGGATTTGCTCAGCTCCAGATAGACCGATTGCAGGAACTGCCACTGCGGGCGCAACACGCAGATCACCTCGATGCTCTCGAAGCCCGACAGGCTGTCGCGCACGGCGGCGAAATCCACCAACCGCTCGGGGTCGCCGCGGGAAAATTCCTCGGAGCTGAGCAATACCGTGCCCTCGCGGTGGGCGTATTCACGGTTGATCCAACCCAGCGCGTTCAGGCTGCTCACGTCCAGCTTGAAGACCGGCGGCAGGCGGCCCCAGTCATAGACCAGCCCGTGATGCCCGGTGACCTTGTTGCGCCCCAGCCGTGGATAGATCAGCCCGTGCTGCTCAAGAAGCGGCGCATTGGCGTGAAACATGTCCTGAATGGTGGTGGTGGCGGTCTTGTGGGTGCCGATGTGCAGAACGAGCTTGGCCATCAACGGGTCTCCTGTTTGCCGATCCGCCGGACCAGCACCCGCAGCGCCATGTCGCCATAGACGGAATTCGGCTCCAACACGGCCTTTTCGGCCCATTCGTTCCACGCATTGACAAACAGTTCACGCCGGTAGGATCCCTTGATCCGGTGGCGCTTCACCTCGTCCAGCCAATGTCCGAAGCGCACGGGGTTCGCACCATATGCCATGTGGGCCGCCAGGCCGCGCCGTGCGGTGTTGTCCCAGCTGGGCATCACGCCGCAGATGGTGTTTTCCGGCAGGGATGCGACATATTTCTTCGACACCGCGTTTTCGATCACCCGGTTGTAGTCATAGACCAGCCCCTTGAAGCCGCCGCGCACCTCGCGGTTCAGCTTGTTGCCATCGGGGCCGCCGAACAGGTAATCGTCCATCGTGACCAGCCCGTGGGGCGGCATTTCGATCCAGAAGTCGAACAGATCGTCCTCGACGGGGTTCTCGCCGTCGATGTGGAAACAGACCGCGCCCAGCTCCACCTCGCCGATGCCCGCCTCCCGCCAGGCGGCACGCATCCGCGCCACCGATGCGGCAGGGTCGGGCATGTCCTCGGGGCGGTAGATCACGAAACGCGGGCGGCTGCCGTCAGGACGCATATAGCGCGGATCGGACATGTATTTCAGGCTATCGGCGACCAGCGCCGCCTCAAAGCCCTCGCGATAGGTCTGCTCCAGCAGAACGGTGCCCGACAGGCCGTCCCAGTTGCGCCGCCAGCTCTCGTTGGCCCAGCACAGGTAGAAGGGAAAATCGATCTCGGGACGTTCGAGCAATTTGTCGAGCGGCGTCTCAAGCACGCGTTTGCCGTCGAACCAGTAGTGATAGACACAGAATGCGTCGATCCCATGCGCCTGTGCCAGTGCGGCCTGCTCGCCCATCACCTCGGTCGCGCGCAGATCGTAATAGCCCAGATCGGTGGGCAGCATCGGTTGGGTATGGCCCTGAAACATCGAGCTTGCCGCCACCGTGCCGCGCCATTCGGTAAAGCCCTTGCCCCACCATGCGTCATTTTCCGGGATCGGGTGGAACTGTGGCAGATAGAAGGTGCTGACGAATTCCGGTCGGGTCATTTCCCCCGGTTCAGAGCCTGTTTTCATCACCCCGTCGCGAATCTGCGCCACTTGGGTGGTCTGGCGGATTTGCCGACCGGCCGCATCCGACAGGAACCCCATCACCCGCTCCAGCGCATGCGCGAGCGTGCCGTCGACCTGCGCCATTTCGGGATCGAACTGATCGGCATGGAGCTGCATCGCGCGCAGCAGATCGATCATCGCGGGCTTCAGCCAATAGATCGAGCCTGCGGGAAACGACAGCCGCTTGCCGGTGATCTCGATCTCGATCCGGCGCAGCAGGCTGCGGGTGACCTCAAGGTTGCTGCCCCACCACTTGGTATCGTCGAAGTGCTGACCGTCGGCGACCCAGAAAGACGCCTCATCGTCCTTGATGAAAGTTTCCAGCAGGCTTTCCAGCCCCTCGTCCGGCAGCACACCGTCGATCAGGTGGCGCCGCCATTTCTCGCCATCCTCGCGGTGCGGGGATTTCTTGGTGTGCATCTTGCAGACCGCGTCGTATCCCGACAGCGCGCCTGCGTTTACCAGCGTCAGGAAAGGCAGGATATCGCGCCCGCGGTTCTCCAGCGGCACCACGGTGGCCCGGGGAAATTCCGCGCGGATCTGATCGGCCAGCGCCTCGGTCTCCTCGCCGCGGTAGGTCAGCGTGACATAAAGGTCGTGCGGCACCGGCACGCGCGCCAGCTTCTCGCGGAACTCGGGCCACAGGTCGGGATAGTAGACATGACAGACGATCGCGACATCCGCGCGCGGCCGATCGGGATCAAAGCGCAGCTTGGGCGCCAGCACCTCCGGCAGTTCCTCGACCTTGGGCAACTCCTTGGTGATGCGCCGTTCCCGGTGACCGGAGGTTGCGTAATGCAGGAAAGGCGACACACCCTTCGCGGCCACATCGGGGTTGTAGCGCAGATATGCCGAGGGGCTGAAATCGGGATTGGGGCGAAATCCTTGCGCCTCGCCATAGACCACGTAGTGCCGCAACGGCGCCAGCCGGAACAGCGCGTGAACCTGCGGATAGGCGCCACGGTAGTAAACAGGATCGAAAAGCCCGGTCTCACGACCCGCCTTCACCGCAGCCCGTTCCTGCGGTTTAAGGAAAAAAATTCTCAGAAACCGCAACGCGCGCGCCACGAATGAGCCTTTGGACATGCAAAATTCCTACATTTTGGCCCCGCATAGCAACTCGGGCACGGGCACGCAATTCTTCCTGGCCGCATCGGCGCCCCGGTTCAGATTTCGAGAATGTCCTTGTGATAGCGATACAGCAGCAGCAGCCCCAAAACCCCCGGAATCACGGCACAGGTGAAAACATAGGAGGGCGAGGCATAAACCGCGTCATAGGTGCCATAAAATCCCGACCGCATCACCATGATGATATGCGCCAGCGGGTTCCACATCAGGATATCACGGTATTGCTCGGCGAAACGGTCAATCAGGAAGAAGATGCCCGAGATGATGAACAAAGGCCGGTTCAGCACCGCCCAGAGCGTATTCCAGATGGGGTACATGCTGCCCAGGAAACTGTTCATCAACCCCACGCCCGCCCCCAGCGACACCGCCATCAGCGTCGCCAGCGCAATCGCGCCGAAATCAAGGCTCACCGCCTCTCCCGAAATCATGATGATGCCGGTGAAGATCAGCAGTCCCACCACCAGCTGCGTCGCCGTCTCCAGCAGCAGCCGCGCGGCGATGGCGTCGATGAAGGTGACCGACGGGTAGGCCAGCAGGGGCTTGGAGAACTGGATCGCCATGGCGATCTTCTGCGAAATCGTGCCGTAGGCCATGAACGGCAGCATGCCGCCGGCGTAGAACAGAAAGAACGTCGATCCCAGCGGCGGCGTGCGCACCAGGTAGGAGAACACGAAGGACAGCAGCGCGAGCCCCGCCACCGGCTCCACGATGGTCCAGGCATAGCCGCCCGGCGAGCGGCCATAGGCCGTCGACATTTCGCGCAGGATCAGCGCCCCGATGGACCGCAACGACGCAAACCGGCGGCGTGCGGGCAGACGCGCACCGCCCGCGGGGGCATCGGCAGAAGTGGTTTCAGTCATCTCGCACTCCGTCTGGGTCCGGATCTGGTATGAGATTTTGCCTTGCATAGCGAGGCGAAAAAACAGATGGATCGAAAGACGGGGTCGTCACGCGACCGGTGCAGGACACGCACGGAAGGATCACGCCATCAATACCGCCTCTCCCCTCAATCCCAACGCCCCCGCCGCAGGACGGGCCGACACGCCGACCCAAAATCAGGCCCCCGGCCAACCCGGCAAGGCAAATCGTCGGCACATCCCGCCCAGTGCCGGGACCACGCGCCCGCGCAAACGCCATTTCTGGATGCTGCTGAGCTTTGTCGTCACGGTGCTGGCGCCCCTCACGGTGACGGTGTGGTACCTGTTCGCCATCGCAGCGGATCAGTACATCTCGAAGACGGGCTTCGCCGTGCGCTCCGAAGAGGTCAACTCCGCCGCCGATCTGCTGGGCTCGCTGTCGAGCGTCTCGGGCACCTCTTCGTCGGACACCGATATTCTGAATGAATTCATCCACTCCCAGGACATGGTCGAGCGGGTGCTGGAGCATATCGACCTGACCGAGGTCTATACCGTCCCCGATTTCGATCCGGTCTTTGCCTACCGGCCCAGCGGAGAGATCGAGGATCTGGTCGACTATTGGACCCGCATGGTCGAAATCCACTACGATCAGGGCACAGCGCTGATTGAATTGCACGTCCATGCCTTCCGCGCGCCCGACGCGGTGAACATCGCCGAACGCATCGTCGAGGAAAGCTCGCTTTTGATCAACCGGTTGTCGGCCATCGCACGCGACAACAACACCCGTTACGCGCGCATCGATCTGGAAGTGGCGCTGGAACGGCTGCGCAACGCCCGCGAGGCGCTGACGAAGTTCCGCTCGGAGAACCGCACCATCGATCTGGAAGCCGCCGTGCAGGGACAGATCGGCATTCTCAACACACTTGAGCAGCAGCTTGCCACCGCCAAGATCGAGCTCAACCTGCTGCGTCTCAACGGTCTGGCCGAGAACGACCAGCGCATCACCACGGAACGCCGTCGCATCCAGGTGATCGAGGACCTGATCGAGATCGAGCGCGCGCAATTCGGCGAGGATGGGCCAGAAGCACCGCAGCGGATGAACCTGTCGCAGTCGGCGCTGTCGGTGCAGATCAAGAAACTTGAAGACCGGCTTGGCCATGCCCTGTTCGAACGGCGCGGTCGCCAGTTGATCCTGACAGAGGCGGGGCGCATCACGCTTGACTATGCAGACA
>JBFFQZ010000253.1:0-4761 GCA_041573235.1 Sulfitobacter sp.
AATTCCTGCGACGACAGATCACTTTTCAGGCGGCCTGAGCCGCATCCGCGTTGCAAACGATCTCCCTGAGGGAACCACGACATGACCCATAATATCGCAATTCTAGGCGCCTCCGGCTACACGGGCGCAGAACTGGTCCGGCTGATTGCCGGGCATTCCACCATGCAGATCAAGGCCTTGGGGGGTAATTCCAAGGCCGGGCAAAGCATGGCGCAGGTGTTTCCGCACTTGCGCCACCTTGACTTGCCCGATCTTGTCACGATGGACGAAATCGATTTCTCGCAGATCGACCTGTGCTTTTGTGCCTTGCCGCACAAGACCTCGCAGGAGGTGATTTCGCAGCTCCCCCGCGACCTCAAGATCGTTGATCTCTCGGCGGATTTCCGGCTGCGCGACCCGGCGGAATATGAGCGTTGGTACGGCAATCCGCATGCGGCGCTCGAACAGCAGGCCGAGGCCGTCTATGGGTTGACCGAATTCTACCGCGAAGAGATCCGCGGCGCGCGGCTGGTTGCGGGCACGGGCTGCAACGCGGCGACCGGGCAATTCGCGCTGCGCCCGCTGATCGCGGCAGGGGTGATCGACCTGGACGAGATTATTCTCGACCTGAAATGTGCCGTGTCCGGCGCAGGGCGGTCGCTGAAAGAGAACCTGCTGCACGCCGAGCTTTCAGAAGGCTATCATGCCTATGCGTTGGGCGGCACTCACCGGCATCTGGGCGAGTTCGATCAGGAGTTTTCGGCCATCGCGGGAAGGCCGGTGAAGGTGCAATTCACACCGCATCTGATCCCCGCCAACCGCGGAATCCTGGCCACTGTTTACGTTAAAGGTCAGGCGCAAGTTATTCATGAAACACTGAAAACTGCGTATGCTGAGGAGCCGTTCATCAAGGTCCTGCCGTTTGGCGAAGCACCCAGCACGCGCCACATCCGCGGCTCGAATTTCTGCCACATCGGTGTGACGTCGGACCGGATCGAAGGGCGGGCCATCGTGGTGGCGGCCCTTGATAACCTGACCAAGGGCTCGTCCGGACAAGCGTTGCAAAACGCCAATCTGATGCTAGGTATCGAAGAGACAGAAGCGCTGATGATGGCGCCGCTCTTTCCGTGAGGTTGGAATGAAAAGCCTGAAGAAACAAAGACGTATACAGCTTATTTCAGTTGCCGTCGTCGCTCTGATCCTCGCGACGGGATTGATTGGGTACGGGCTGCGGGACGGCATCAACTTTTTCCGCGCGCCTTCTCAGGTGCTTGCCGAACCGCCCGGTCCGACAGAGGTGTTTCGGATTGGCGGTCTGGTCGAGGAAGGCACGCTGAAGCGTGGTCAGGGCGAGCAGATCGCCTTTTCCGTCACGGATGGCGGTGCAAGCGTTCCGGTGGTCTTTACCGGTGTGTTGCCGGACCTGTTTGAAGAGAATCAGGGCATGGTCGGCACTGGGCGCTACATCAACGGCGTATTCGAAGCATCTGAAATCCTTGCAAAACATGATGAAACCTACATGCCCAAGGAAGTCGTTGACGCGTTGAAGGCGCAGGGCATGTATCAAGAGCCCGACAGCTGATAGCGCGCGCTCTGGTGTCGAGCGGTTAACCATTTTCTGGCCTCATTTCCCAAGGTTGCGAGGGGAATGGCCATGCAGAGCGTTCGTGAAATTGCCGAAAAAATTGTGCGCCGCGAAGGCGGGTACGTCAATGATCCCGATGATCCGGGGGGGGCCACAAATTTTGGTGTGACGATCCACACGATGCGTCGCCTCGGGCTGGATCTGGATGGCGATGGCGGCGTTACATCGCGCGATGTGCGTCAACTGACGCGCAGCCAGGCCGTTGATATATTCGTAAAAC
This sequence comes from Sulfitobacter sp., assembly GCA_041573235.1. Taxonomy (GTDB): domain Bacteria; phylum Pseudomonadota; class Alphaproteobacteria; order Rhodobacterales; family Rhodobacteraceae; genus Sulfitobacter. The sequence continues at coordinate 1,845 of JBFFQZ010000253.1, forward strand.
ACTACTTTGAGCGCCCGTTGATCGCAGAGTTGCCCCGGAACCTGCAAGCGACGGTTTTTGATATGTACGTCAACGCCGGGGTCAATGCGGTGAAGATACTGCAACGGCTGATGAATCAGATGGGGTATTCTGTCACCGTCGATGGCGCGTTGGGGCCACAGACGCTGACGGCGGTGCGCGCGGCGTTCGCCGCGTCGCCCGATCATCTGATCAATGCTTATGGGATCGCGCGGCGCAACTACTATTTCCGTCTGGCAGACCGGCGCCTGGCAAGTCGTAAATATGCCCGCGCGCAGGGCGGTGGCAAGGGCGGCTGGATTCGGCGCGCAGAGGAATTCATTGCGCCGAAATACCATCTGACGACAGCGGAATTCAAAGTAAGGACAGCGGCATGGGGTTGATTGAGAAGGCCTTTGGGCTTGTGTTTGGCGGCGACCGGAACGTGGTGCGCGAAACGGTCGAGATATTTCGCGAAAATGCCGAAACGGGTGCGGATCGTGTCGCAAAGCTGCAAGGGCAGGCGATGCAGCAGTTCGGTGCGGAATTTGCAACGGCGGGCAAGGGCAGGTTCGACAGGTTCATGGATGGCGTGAACCGTCTGCCCCGTCCGGCGCTGGCTCTTGGCACGTTGGGGCTTTTCGTGTCGGCGATGGTCGCGCCTTTGTGGTTTGCACAACGCATGCAGGGAATCGCGCTGGTCCCGGAGCCCTTGTGGTGGCTTCTGGGGGTCATCGTGTCGTTCTATTTCGGGGCGCGCCACCAGGTGAAATCCCAGGATTTTCAACGCAGCATCGTCAATACGATCAAACACGTCCCGCAGGTGGTCGAGAACATCGAGGCGATTGGCCGACTGCGCGCGGATGATGTGGGGGCGGCGGATCCCGGCACTGACGTGCGTCTGAGCACACAGGCGCTCAGGGTCGAGGAAAATGCGGCTCTTGACGAATGGCGGCGCCAGACTGCGGCAACCTGACCGCGCTTATGTGATTGGACCCGGCACGCACTGCGGTTATAACGCGAGCATGATTACAGAACTCGGACACTTCGCCCTCCTGCTCGCCTTTGGCGTAGCGCTTGTTCAAATGGTCGTGCCGATGATTGGCGCGGCAAAGGGCTGGCCCGGCTGGATGGCCGTGGCGGAACCGGCGGCGAGCGTTCAGCTTGTGCTGATAGCGGGATCGTTCGGCGCGCTGACCTGGGCGTTTGTCACGTCCGATTTCAGCCTTGCCGTCGTGGTATCGAACAGCCATTCGATGAAGCCGATGCTGTACAAGATCAGCGGCACATGGGGTAACCATGAGGGGTCCATGCTGTTGTGGGTGCTCATCGTGGCATTGTTCGGCGCAATGGCTGCCTGGTTCGGCGGGCAATTGCCCGACAGCCTGCGGGCGCGGGTTCTGAGCGTGCAGGCCTCGATAGGCGTGGCGTTCCTGGCGTTTATCCTGTGGACGTCCAACCCCTTTGCGCGTCTCGCGGTGCCGCCCTTTGACGGGCAGGACCTGAACCCACTACTGCAGGACCCCGGTTTGGCGTTCCATCCGCCGTTTCTGTATCTCGGGTATGTCGGGCTCAGCATGGCGTTCAGCTTTGCGGTGGCGGCGCTGATCGAGGGGCGTGTGGACGCGGCATGGGGGCGCTGGGTGCGGCCGTGGACGCTGGCGGCCTGGGTGTTCCTGACCATCGGTATCGCCCTCGGGTCCTGGTGGGCCTATTATGAATTGGGTTGGGGCGGTTTCTGGTTCTGGGATCCGGTCGAGAACGCCTCCTTCATGCCATGGCTTCTGGCGGCGGCGCTGCTGCATTCGGCGATCGTGGTTGAAAAGCGCGAGGCGTTGAAGAGCTGGACGATCCTGCTTGCCATTCTCGCGTTCGGCTTTTCGCTGATCGGGACGTTTATCGTGCGCTCGGGGCTGCTGACATCGGTACACGCCTTTGCCAATGACCCCGAGCGGGGTGTTTTCATCCTGATCATCATGGCGGTGTTCATGGGCGGGGCGCTGGTGCTGTTCGCGTTGCGCGCGGGCGCGATGGAGGCAAAGGGCGTATTCAGTATCGCGAGCCGCGAGAGTGCGCTCGTGCTCAACAACCTGCTTCTTGCCGTCGCCTGTTTCGTGGTCTTCGTGGGGACGATGTGGCCGTTGCTGGCCGAGATGTTCTTTGACCGCAAGCTGAGCGTCGGGCCACCGTTCTTCAACGCGGCTTTCACTCCGTTCATGGTGGCTCTTGGGCTGGTGCTGCCGGTCGGCTCGGCGCTGCCCTGGAAACGCGCAAAACTTTCGCGGGCGATGCGGCCCCTGCGCCATGCGTTTGTCGTTGCGCTGGCGATCGGTGGGCTGGTCTGGACCATGCAGACCGGGCGCAGCCTGATCGGGCCAATCGGCATGTTCCTGGCCGCGTGGATCCTGATGGGCACAGTTGTTGACCTGATGCAGCGCACCGGGCGCGGGCAGGGGCGTTTGCGGCGGCTGATGCGGCTGCCCCGCGCAGACTGGGGCAAGGCCGTGGCCCATGCGGGGCTGGGCATCACGATGCTCGGTGTCGCCGGGCTGACGGCCTGGACGACCGAGGATATCCGCGTGGCACGGGTCGATGTGCCCTTCACGGTCGGCGATTACGAGATGACCTTGCGGTCGGTCGAGGAGCTGAATGGGCCCAACTATGTCGCCACTCGTGCGGTCATAGACGTGGCGAAGAACGGCGCGCCCGTGGCGACGCTGGCCCCGGAAAAGCGGTTCTATCCCGTAGCCCAGATGCCCACGACCGAAGCTGCCATCCACCAGAACCTTGCGCGCGATCTCTACCTCGTGATCGGTGACGCGCAGGACGGGGGTGGATGGGCGGTCCGCACCTACATCAAGGTGATGACCAACTGGATCTGGATCGGTTCGGCGTTGATGGCGCTTGGCGGCGTGCTGAG
>JBFFQZ010000254.1:0-4741 GCA_041573235.1 Sulfitobacter sp.
AAGATGAGCTTTGCGCCACGGTTTGCGCCGTCGGGGCAGACGATTGCGTTTTCCCTGACGGAGGGGGGCAACACGGATATCTACACGATGGATTTGATCGCGGGTCGGCCTGTGCGGCTGACCAACACGCCCGCAATCGAGACCGCGCCAAGCTATGCGCCCGATGGCAGCCAGATCGTGTTCGAGAGCGACCGTTCCGGCACGCCGCAACTTTACATCATGTCTTCGACAGGGGGCGAGGCGCGCAGGATTTCCTTTGGCGAGGGACGTTACGGCACGCCGGTCTGGTCGCCACGCGGCGATCTGATCGCTTTTACCAAGCAGAACGCGGGCCGGTTCCACATCGGGGTGATGCGGACCGACGGTTCCGAGGAGCGGCTGTTGACGGCATCGTTTCTGGACGAGGGGCCGACGTGGTCGCCCAATGGCCGGTTGATCATGTTCACCCGCGAAACCCAGGGTGAGGGCGGGGCATCGTCGCTCTATACCGTGGACATCACGGGCCGCGTTCTGCGGCAGGTGCGCACGCCCGAAGGGGGCTCTGATCCCAGCTGGTCACCGCTCCAGAAATAGCAATCGGCTTTCCCATCGAGGGGCGGCTGTGTTAGAGTTAACCAAACAATAATAAGTCCATCGAGGTCGACAGATATGAAAATTCTACCCATTACAATCCTGATCACAACGCTTGCCTTGACGGCCTGCACCAATCCCGGCCGATTTGGCGGCGACGGGTACGGGGGCGTTGGCAATACGAATGGCGGGCAGCCGTTGAACGGCGTGGTGCCGGGCAGCGCCAACGATCCCGCCTCGACCGCCTATTTCAACCAGACCGTCGGCGACCGCGTGCTGTTCGAGGTGGATCAGTCCAACCTGACCGCCATCGGCCGCGCAACACTGGACGGGCAGGCGGGCTGGCTGCTGACCAACGCCGACTATCAGGCGGTGATCGAAGGCCACGCGGACGAGCAGGGCACGCGTGAATACAACCTTGCCCTCGGCGCCCGGCGTGCGAATGCCGCCCGTGAGTACCTGCTGTCCAAGGGCGTCCCCGCCGATCGGCTGCGCGTGGTGAGCTATGGCAAGGAACGCCCGATCGAGATCTGCTCGAACGAGGCCTGCTATGCCAAGAACCGCCGTGCGGTGACCGTGCTGGCCGGTGGCCTGACCAGTTAAAGGAGTACCGCGATGCGGTTTGCTTTCATTTTCGCCGTCGTTCTGGGGGCCGTCCCGATGGGTGTCGGTGCACAGGACGCCCAGACGCTGGCCGACATCCGCCAGGAGCTGGTGACGCTCAATGTCGAGATGCGAAAGCTCAGGCGCGAGCTGTCGACGACCGGAATGGCGGGCGGCACCAGCCAGCTTGCGGCGGATTCGGTGCTCGACCGGGTGAGCGCGATGGAAAGTGAATTGAGTCGCGTGACGGCCAAGACCGAGGAGTTGGAGTTCCGCATCAACCGGATCGTCGAGGACGGCACCCGGCGCATCGCGGATCTTGAGTTCCGGCTGGTCGAACTGGAGGGGGGCGATATTTCGACCCTCGGCGAAACGACGACATTGGGCGGCGCGGATCAGGCCACGGCCCCGGCGCCCTTACCGCAAGGCAACAACACCCAGCTTGCCGTTGGCGAAAAGGACGATTTCGAGCGGGCGCAGGCGGCGCTCGCATCCGGTGACTTTCGCGGCGCCGCGGCGCAGTTCGAGACCTTCAATCAGACCTATCCGGGCTCTCCGCTAGCGGTCGAGGCGGATCTGCGGCGGGGCGATGCCTTGAAGCAGATGGGCGACACCCGCGAGGCCGCGCGCGCGTATCTGACCGGGTTTGGCGCGGCACCGACCGGGCCCGTCGCGGCCGAGACTCTGTTCAAGCTGGGCGCGGCGCTGGGGGCGTTGGGGCAATCTTCGGAGGCCTGTGTGACGCTGGGCGAGGTGCCGTTGCGGTTCCCCGACAGCCCCTTCGGCGGTGAGGCTGCGGCAGAGCAGCAAAAGCTGGGCTGTTGAGCCATGGACCGCGCGCTGGAGGCGGCCGTTCTGACCGCCCTCGGCACGCCGTTGCCCAAGCGGATGGGCGTTGCGGTGTCGGGCGGTGGCGATTCCGTCGCACTGCTTCATGTTCTGAAGAAAATTAGTGAAAACACGGGCCTGTCCCTTTTTGCGGTGACCGTGGATCACGGCTTGCGGCCCGGATCGCAGGTCGAGGCGGAGGGCGTGGCGGCGCTCTGTGCCGGGTTGGGCGTGGCGCATGACACCTTGACCTGGCACTGGGAGGGGACCGGTAATCTCCAGGACGCCGCGCGCGAAGCCCGGTTTGCGCTGATCGGCGACTGGGCGGTGTCGCGGGGGCTGGACATGGTCGCATTGGGGCATACGGCCGACGATCAGGCCGAAACGGTGCTGATGCGGCTGGCGCGCCGCGCTGGGGTGGACGGGTTGGCCGCGATGGCAACGCGCAGCCATCGCGACGGCGTGGTTTGGCTGCGGCCCCTGCTGGGCGTCCGTCGCGACGCGTTGCGTGCCGTATTGCAAGATGCCGACGTGCCGTGGATCGAAGACCCCAGCAATACCGACACCCGGTTTACCCGCGTAAAGGTGCGCGGCGCCATGGCGGCCTTGGCGCAAATCGGCATAGACGCGCAGGCGCTGGGCGTGGTTGCGGAAAACATGGCGCAGGCGCGGGATGCCTTGATCCATCAGACCGATCTGGCTGCGCAGGCGGCTGTCAATGTGCACCATGGCGCGCTGGCGGTCGATGTCGGGGTCCTGCACGCGCAACCGGCCGAGATCCAGCGCAGGCTGTGGGTCCGTGCGGTGACTTGGATCACCGGCGCGCGCTATGCACCGCGCCGCGATGCGGTCGCGCATCTGATGCAGGCCGTGACAGAGGGCCGCACCATCACGCTGGGCGGCTGCGTCTTGCAGCGGCGGGGCGAAAATACATGGATTTTTCGCGAATATGATCCAGTGGCGCCGCTATCGTGCGCGCCGCAAGACGCGTGGGACGGACGCTGGCGTTGCATTGACCTGTCCGGAGCGGGCGTGCCGCCCGGCGCGGATCTGCGTGCGCTGGGACCTACCGGATTGAAACAATGTGATAATTGGCGGGCTCTGGGCCTGCCGCGCGGCGCGCTTTTGAGCCATCCCGCCCTGTGGCATGGTGACACGGTTCTTGCCTCTCCCGCCGCGAAACCCCGCCCAGATCGCGCGTGGCGGCTGACGCGCAACGAAAAAGCCTTTTTTCGCGCGCCATTATGACATTGAACTGACGCGTGGTGCGTCTATCTTAAGGGGGAGGTCGGAAAACCACCTCTGACCGTCACGTATTCAGGAGAGTTCCCGTGGGCAATTTTCGCAATCTCGCATTCTGGGCCATTCTGCTCGTTCTCATTTTCTCGTTGTTCAACCTGTTCAACGGTGGCAGCGGCGGAATGCAAAACCGCGAGATCAGCTATTCCGACTTTGTCAGGGCTGTCGAGAACGGTAATGTCAGCAGTGTCACGCTCGACGGAGAGCAAGTCCGCTTTCGCCAGTCCGATGGCAGCGATTACGTCACGATCAAGCCCACGGATGCCGAGATCACTGATCTGCTGATCGACAACGAAATCCCCGTGCGCGCCGAAAGCCAGCAGGAAAGCGGCTTGCAGACATTCCTTGTCTCGCTGCTTCCCATCCTGCTTCTGATCGGGGTCTGGATCTATTTCATGAACCGCATGCAGGGTGGCGGCAAGGGCGGCGCCATGGGCTTTGGCAAATCCAAGGCCAAGATGCTGACCGAAAAGCACGGCCGCGTGACCTTTGACGACGTCGCGGGCATTGACGAGGCGAAGGAAGAGCTCGAAGAGATCGTGGAGTTCCTGCGCAACCCGCAGAAATTCTCGCGGCTTGGTGGCAAGATCCCCAAGGGCGCGTTGCTTGAGGGCCCTCCGGGTACGGGTAAGACCCTGCTGGCGCGCGCGATCGCGGGCGAGGCAGGTGTGCCGTTCTTCACCATCTCGGGGTCTGATTTCGTCGAAATGTTCGTGGGGGTCGGTGCATCCCGCGTGCGTGACATGTTTGAACAGGCCAAGAAAAACGCACCGTGCATCGTGTTCATCGATGAAATCGATGCGGTGGGTCGCCATCGTGGCGCAGGCTATGGCGGGGGCAATGACGAACGTGAACAGACGCTCAACCAGTTGCTGGTCGAGATGGACGGTTTCGAGGCCAACGAGGGCGTGATCATTATCGCGGCCACCAACCGCAAGGACGTTCTGGATCCTGCGCTGCTGCGTCCGGGCCGCTTTGACCGTCAGGTGAGCGTGGGCAATCCCGATATCAAGGGCCGCGAGAAGATCCTCGGCGTTCACGCGCGCAAGACGCCGCTGGGCCCGGACGTCGATCTGCGCATCATCGCGCGTGGGACACCTGGCTTTTCCGGTGCCGATCTGGCGAACCTCGTGAACGAGGCCGCTTTGACCGCCGCGCGGGTCGGTCGCCGGTTCGTGGCGATGATGGATTTCGAATCCGCCAAGGACAAGATCATGATGGGTGCCGAGCGGCGCTCGATGGTCCTGACGCAGGAGCAGAAGGAAAAGACCGCCTATCACGAGGCAGGCCATGCCATCGTGGGCATCAAGCTGCCGAAATGTGATCCGGTCTACAAGGCGACGATCATTCCGCGTGGCGGTGCCCTTGGCATGGTGATGAGCCTGCCCGAGATGGACAAGCTGCAGATGTTCAAGGACGAAGCGGAGCAGAAGATCGCCAT
>JBFFQZ010000255.1:0-4729 GCA_041573235.1 Sulfitobacter sp.
CCAAACCAAAAGGCCGCCCGCAGGTCGACACTTTCATCACCGAAGTGTCGCAAGACACGTGGATTTTCTTTCCCTGGGACATGGCGCTGCAATACGTCGAACCTTACCGCGGCAAGGATTGACGCCGACACGCCCGGCCCCACACGCCGCACAGCCCCCTGCCCCTTCTGGCTTCACACACGCCCTCCGGAGCGATCACCATGACACAACCGCGCACTGCAAACACCTTTCCGCCCCCTGTGATGGAGGCGCGCCGCTGGCTGGAAGGCATGCATTTCTCCGACGCGCGGCCGCTGATCAACGTCAGCCAGGCCGCCCCGGTCGAGCCGCCCCACCCCGACATGCGCCAGGCCATGGCGGATGTGGTCCTGAACGATGACAGCGCCCATCTTTATGGTCCGGTCCTGGGTCTGCCGACCCTGCGGCAGGCCCTCGCGGCACGCACCTCGCTAATCTATGGGGGCGCGGTCACGGAGAACCATGTCGCCATCACCTCGGGCTGCAACGAGGCGTTCGCGGCGGCCATCGCGACGCTCTGCGGCGAGGGTGACGAGGTGATCCTGCCGACGCCGTGGTATTTCAACCACAAGATGTGGCTCGACATGTCCGGGGTGGCCGCGGTGCCGCTCAAATGCGGGACCGACATGCTGCCACAGCCCGATCAGGCCGAGGCGCTGATCACGCCGCGCACCCGTGCGCTGGTGCTGGTCACGCCCAACAACCCCACCGGACAGGAATACCCGCACGGGCTGATCGAAGCCTTCCACGCGCTTGCCCGCAAGCACGGGCTGGCGCTGATCGTGGATGAAACCTACCGCGACTTCCATTCCGCCTCTGGCGCGCCGCACACCTTGTTTCAGCGCCCCGACTGGGACGAGACGCTGATCCACCTCTACTCCTTCTCAAAGGCATACCGGCTGACCGGGCACCGCGTTGGCGCGCTCATCGCCTCGCCCGCGCGGCTGGCGGAGGTCGAGAAGTTTCTAGATACGGTGACAATCTGCCCCAGCCAGCTTGGCCAGCACGCGGCGCTGTGGGGGATGACGCACCTTGATCAATGGCTCGCAGGCGAGCGGGACGAGATCCTGCTGCGCCGCGCCACCATCGCCGAGTTGCTGCCGCGCTTTACCGCCGATGGCTGGAGCGGGCTGGGCCTGGGAGGCTACTTCGCCTACCTGCGCCACCCGTTCGATATGGACAGCGCCGAGCTGGCGCCCTGGCTGGTGAAAAAGGCGGGCATCCTGTGCCTGCCGGGCACGATGTTCTATCCCGAAAGCGATCCGGACGGTCAGCGCGAGCTGCGCATCGCCTTTGCCAATCTGGATGTGGACGGCATCCAGGGCCTGTTCGAGCGTCTGGCCGGTCTGAACCTGCCCCGACGCTAACCGCCCTTGCCCCTGCCCCGGCAAGCCCTTAGACAGTGCCCGACACCGTTTGGGAGACCTGTCTGATGGCCCAGAAATCGAGCGCCGGCAAAACCGCAATGTGGATCCTGATGGGCCTGTTGTTCCTGGGCCTTGGGGGCTTTGGCGCGGTGAACCTCAGTGGCAACATCCGCACCATCGGATCTGTCGGCGAGAAAAGCATTCCGGTCGATACCTACGCCCGCCAACTCCAGCAGGAATTGCGCGCGCTCAGCCAGCAGACCGGCCAGACGATGAGCTTTCAACAGGCGCAGTCGCTTGGCCTCGACCGCGCTGTGCTGCGCCGGATCATGCGCGACCGCGCAATGGACCACGAAGCCACGCAGATGGGGCTGTCCATCGGCGACGAGACCCTGCGCAACCGGATCATCGAGATCCCCGCATTTCAGGGCATCAGCGGCGATTTTGACCGCGAAGGCTATGCCCAGGCGCTGCGGCAGGCGGGCCTGAACGAAAGCCAGTTCGAAACCAACCTGCGCGAAGAAACCTCTCGCCAGATCCTGCAGGGTGCTGTGCTCAGCGGTGTCGAAATGCCCGCGATCTATGCGGAAACGCTGGTGGCATATGTGGGCGAGACGCGCGATTTCACATGGACGCTGCTGGCGGAAGGCGCGCTTGAGACACCGCTTGAGGCGCCCACCGATGTGCAGCTGAAAACCTATTTCGATGCCAATGCCCAGGACTTCGTGCTGCCCGCCAGCAAGACGATCACCTACGCATGGCTCAACCCCACCGATCTGATCGATCAGGTCGAACTGGCCGAGGCCGATCTGCGCGCGGAATACGACGCGCGCGCGGCCGAGTACAACCAACCCGAGCGGCGGCTGGTCGAACGGCTGGTCTTTGCCGATCAAGCGGCCGCCGATCAGGCAGCGGCAGCGCTCGAAGTGCGCGGCACCACCTTCGAAGCGCTGGCTGCGGACCGGGGACTGACGCTGGCGGACATTGATTTGGGCGACGTGACCCGCGCCGACCTGGGCGCCGCGGGCGAGGCCGTGTTCGCGGCCCTCGAGGGGGCGATCGTCGGACCCGCGCCAAGCCCGCTTGGCCCTGCACTGTTTCGCGTGAACACGGTGCTGCCCGAACAGATCACCCCCTTTGAAGACGCAGAACCTGATCTGCGCGACGCGCTGGCGACCGACCGCGCGATCCGCATCGTCGAAGCGATGGCGCAGGATCTTGACGACCAGCTGGCCGGGGGCCTGACCCTGGAAGAGATGGGCAGCCAAACCGACATGGTCGCAGGCCAGATCAATTGGACCGCAGACAGCAGCGACGGCATCGCCGCCTACGCCAGCTTTCGCGAGGCCGCCGCCGACGTGGCCGAGGGTGATTTCCCCCAGATCCTCCAGATGGAAGACGGCGGCATCTTTGCCATCCGGCTTGACGCCGCACTGCCCGAGCGGCCCGCCACCTTCGAAGACGTGCCCGATGCGGTCGAAACAGCCTGGCGCAATGCCGAACTCGTCACCCGCCTGACGGCTCTGGCCGAGGCGACGAAGACCGCCCTCGACAGTGGCACCACCCTGCCCGAACAAGGCCTGGAAGAGCGGATCGAGACAGGACAGACCCGCAACGCCTTCATAGACGGCACCCCTGCCGGTTTCATGAGCGCGGTGTTCGACATGACGCCCGGCGATATCCGTATCCTGCCCGGCGAGGACAGTGTTGCGCTGGTGCGTCTTGACGCGGTGAGCGCGGCCGAGGACACGCCCGAGGCGCGGGCCCTTGTCGCGCGTCTGCGCGAGCAGCAGAATCAGGAACTGGCGCGCGCCCTGTTCGACATCTACTCCGACGATACGCTGGCGCGTGCAGGTCAGAACATCGACCAGCGCGCGATCAACGCCGTGAATGTGAATTTTCAGTAATATGCCCCTGACACCGGATTTCGATACTTTTGCCCGCGCCTACGAGGCGGGCCGTCACCAGATCGTGTACACGCGTCTGGCTGCCGATCTCGACACCCCCGTATCGCTGATGCTCAAGCTGGGGGGCGCTGCCGAAAATGCCTTCATGCTGGAATCGGTCACTGGCGGCGAGGTGCGCGGACGCTATTCCATCATCGGGATGAAGCCGGACCTGATCTGGCGCTGTCGCGGCACCACATCGCAGGTCAACCGTGCCGCGCGCTATGATCCGGACGCCTATGAGACGATGGAGGGCGATCCGCTCGACGCGCTGCGCGCGCTCATCGCGGAAAGCAGGATCGACCTGCCCGAGGACATGCCGCAGGCCGCTGCGGGGCTGTTCGGCTACCTTGGTTACGACATGATCCGGCTGGTCGAGCGGCTGCCGGACGTGAACCCGGATCCGCTGGGCCTGCCCGATGCCGTGATGCTGCGGCCCTCGGTGATTGCCGTGCTGGATGGGGTCAAGGGTGAGGTCACCGTGGTCTCCCCCGCGTGGGTCAGTGACGGACAGACGGCGCGTGCCGCCTATGCGCAGGCCGCCGAGCGGGTGATGGACGCCGTGCGCGACCTTGAGCGTAGCCCAGCAGGGACCAACCGTGATCTGGGCGATGCGGCCCCGGCACCCGAACCGGTCAGCAACTTCACCCGCGAAGGCTATAAGGCGGCGGTGCGCAAGGCACAGGAATACATCAAGGCCGGCGATATCTTTCAGGTGGTGCCGAGCCAGCGCTGGGCACAGGAATTCCGCCAGCCGCCCTTTGCGCTCTATCGCTCGCTGCGGCGCACGAACCCGTCGCCGTTCATGTTCTATTTCAACTTCGGCGGCTTCCACGTTGTCGGCGCCAGCCCCGAGATCCTCGTGCGGGTCTTTGGCCAGGAGGTCACGATCCGCCCCATCGCGGGCACCCGCCCCCGCGGCGCCACCCCCGAAGAGGATCGCGCGCTGGAGGCCGATCTGATGGCCGACGAAAAGGAGCTCGCAGAGCACCTGATGCTGTTCGATCTGGGCCGCAACGACGTGGGCCGGGTCGCGAAAATAGGCACCGTGCGCCCGACGGAGGAGTTCATCGTCGAGCGGTACTCCCACGTGATGCACATCGTGTCGAACGTGGTGGGCGAGCTGGCCGAGGGGCACGACGCGCTTGATGCCTTCTTTGCGGGGATGCCCGCAGGCACAGTGTCCGGCGCGCCCAAGGTGCGCGCGATGGAGATCATCGACGAGCTTGAGCCGGAAAAGCGCGGCGTCTACGGCGGCGGCGTCGGCTATTTCAGCGCGGGCGGCGACATGGACATGTGCATCGCCCTGCGCACGGCTGTCGTCAAGGACGAGACGCTGTATATCCAGGCCGGCGGCGGGGTGGTCTATGACAGCGACCCCGAGGCCGAGTTCCAGGA
>JBFFQZ010000256.1:0-4725 GCA_041573235.1 Sulfitobacter sp.
ACGCTCGAGACGCCGCAGGGGCGGCGGCTGGCCTATCATCTGACAGAGGGGGAAGGCCCCTGTGTGGTGTTCCTGGGCGGTCTGAAATCAGACATGCAGGGCACCAAGGCCGTGCACCTAGAGGATTGGGCCCGCGCCACCGGCCGCAGGTTCCTGCGGTTCGACTATTCCGGCCACGGCCTGTCCTCGGGCGCCTACGAAGAGGGGTGCATCGGTGATTGGCATCAAGACACGCTGGCCGCCGTGACCGCCCTGACCGATGGGCCGATCGTGCCCGTGGGCTCGTCCATGGGCGGCTGGCAGGCGCTGTTGCTGGCGCGTGCCCTGCCGCAGCGGGTGGCGGGCCTCGTGACCATCGCCGCGGCACCGGATTTTACCGAAGATGGCTGGTGGGCGGGCTTTAGCGATGCACAGAAGGCCCAGCTTGAGGAAACGGGGCAGATTGCGCTGCCATCCGATTACATGGAGCCCTACGTGGTCACCAGGCGCATGGTCGAGGACGGGCGGGCGCATCTGGTGCTGCGCGAGCCGCTCGAGCTGCCGTTCACGGTGCGCATGCTGCAGGGCACTGCCGACACCGCTGTCAGCACAGCGACCGCGACGCGGCTTCTGACCCATGCCAACAGCCCGGACATGCAACTGCTGCTGGTCAAGGACGCGGATCACCGGTTCTCTGACGGGCCGTGCCTGGGTCTGATCGAACGGGCGGTCGAGGAGGTGCTGGCATCATGAAAGCCATGGGAAAATTCCTTGGGCGGCTGATCTTGGGCCTTGGTTTCTTCGCGACAGCGCTGTGGGCCTTCGGCCCCTACGAGCCGAGCGACCTGTCGGTCCGGTTTGACGAAACCGCGCTGGACGCGGGCGTCGACAGCTACCTTGCCGCCCGCGAGGCGCGGGTTGCGGATATCACCGCCGGTGTCGAGAAACAGGTGATCTGGGCCGATGCGCCAGAGACCCGGACGGCCTGGTCGGTGGTCTATCTGCACGGATTCTCGGCCACCGCACAGGAAATCCGTCCGGTGCCCGACCGCGTGGCTGGGGCGCTGGGCGCGAACCTTGTGTTCACGCGCCTGCAGGGGCACGGCCGCACGGGCGATGCGATGGCCGAAGGCACGGTGGCAGGCTGGATGGGCGACACCGCGGAAGCGCTCGCCATCGGACGCAGGATCGGCGAGCGGGTTCTGGTCATCTCGACCTCGACCGGGGGTACGTTGGCGGCGGCGGCGGCGCTTAACCCGTCGCTTGCGCAACAGGTGGCGGGGGTCGTGATGATCTCTCCCAATTTCGCGGTCAACAACCCTATGGCAGGGCTGCTGACCTGGCCTGCCGCGCGGTATTGGATTCCGCTGATTGCCGGAAAACGGCGCAGTGTCGAGCCGCGCAATGCCCAGCAGGCGCGCTATTGGAGCACCGATTACCCTTCGGTCGCGGTGCTGCCCATGGCGGCGCTGGTCAAGGCGGTCGGGCGTGCGGACCTGGGCGCCGCGCGCGCGCCCGCGCTGTTCATCTTCAGCGATGACGACCGCGTGGTGGTGCCCGCCGCCACCCATGCGGCGATCGCTGAATGGGGCGGCCCGGTCACCGATTGGACCCCTGCGCTGAGCGATGCCGACGATCCTTCGCGCCACGTGATCGCAGGCGATATCGTCTCGCCGGACCAGACCGGGCCGGTGGCGGAGCGGATCATCGACTGGGCGCGGGGCCTGTGACGGGATGGAGCCGCGCATCTGCCTGATCACCCTCGGCGTTCTGGACATGGAGCGGATGGCCCTGTTCTACGAGGCGCTGGGCTGGCAGCGGACGGAAACCCCCGACGGGGCCTTTCGCTGGAACGGCTATTGATGCGCCGCCCCCGCAGCATGCGCGGGCTTGAGACCTTTGGCCGCGTGCGGCTGTCGAAACATTTCTACATGCGCGACTTCATGATGAGTGAGATCAGCGCGCAGCATGGCATTCCCAACGTGCCCGATGATCCGGATCTGGTGATCGAAAGGGGGCGGCGCCTGTGCACCGAGCTGCTGGATCCGCTGGAAGAAACCTTTGGCCGGATCGCCATCCGCTCGGGATACCGCTCGGCGGCGCTGAACACATACGGCAATACGCGAAACCTCAATTGCGCGCGCAGCGACAACCCCATGGAATGCCACATCTGGGATCGGCCCGGCCCGGCCATCGCGGGCACGTCGCTGGTGATCCCGTGGTTCGCCGATCGCCATGGACAGGGGCGCGACTGGCGCGATCTGGCCTGGTGGATCCATGACCATCTGCCCTATTCCGAAATGTGGTTCTTTCCCAAACTCGCCGCCTTCAACCTCGTGTGGCGGCCGGTGCCTCTGCGCACGATCTCCAGCTATGCCGTGCCGCGCGGGATGCTCTTGCGCGCAGGCGACCCGCCCGCCGAGGATGCGGTCACGCGTGCCGCGCGCCATGCGGATTTCCCCCCGTTTCGCGGCATTGAGTACCCCTGAGGTCTTGCGCGCCACCGCGCGGCGCGGCATTCCGGAAGGTGAGGTTCAATGGTGGTGTAGAGAGGCAAGGCAATGGCTGAGGCGCTGGTTCTGTTGCCCGGGATGATGTGCGACGCGCGGCTGTTCGGCCCGCAGATTGCCGAGCTGTCCGCGGACACTGCCGTCATGGTGGCGCCGATCACCCAAGGCGAGCGGATCGAGGAGATTGCTTCGGGCCTGCTGGACATCCTGCCGAAAAGATTTGCACTGGCCGGGTTTGCGATGGGAGGCGTCGTCGCGATGGAGATCCTGCGCCGCGCGCCGGACCGGGTCAGCCGCATCGCGCTCATGGATACCAACCCGCTGGCAGAGACCCCGGCGATCGCCGCCGCCCGCGAGCCGCAGATCGTCAAGGTGCGATCGGGTCGGCTGATCGAGGTGATGCGCGACGAGATCAAGTCCGACACACTGGCCCCGGGCCCCTATCGCGGTGAGGTGCTGGAACTGGTGATTGAGATGGCGCGGACCCTTGGGCCGGAAGTGTTCGTCCGCCAGTGCCGCGCGATGCAGCGCCGCAAGGATCAGCAGGCGACACTGCGAAAATGCAAGGTGCCCGCGATGGTGCTGTGCGGTGCGCATGATCGGCCAAGCCGGGTGAAACGCCATGAATTCATGGCCGAGCTGATCCCCTATGCGCGGCTGCGCGTGCTGGAAAACGCGGGCCACCTGCCGCTGCTCGAACAACCCGACGAGACAACAGCCGCCCTGCGCGACTGGCTCAGTCAGCCATACATGCTGCAATAGCTACAGCGGCAGCACCTGACGCTCTTCCGGGGTGGGGACGTAGACCTCAACCACCGGCCGGTCCGTCCGGATATCGAAGAAATTCGTTTGCTTTCAACGCGCTGTGACACGCGCGACGCATGCACGCCACATCGTGCCGCCATAGAGACGCAAGACCGAACTGTGTCTGGAGCCACCAGATGGCCGCCGCACGAAGGCCTCCATCGCGACGGGACCGATGGCGGCGGTGTCTTCCAGCAGGCCGGTCATCAGGCCGACCAAGGGGAGTTTTGCCGTGGGCAGCATGGTGAACATCGGCACGCCGCAGCACCGGGCGCGGAACCGCAAGGGCCGCTTGGGACCAAAGGAAAACGCCGCAACATTGCGGCGTCCCTGGGTAAAGCTGATCTTGTCCGGCGTCATCTGGTACAGTTGACACCGCGCTCTTTGACATCCACGCCCGTGGTGTAAAGACCGCTGCCCTGCAATATCTGCAGTAGCAGCGGACGTGGTTGCCCGCGCGGAGCTAGGCGCCATGCAACGTGCCGGTTATCTCGCCGCATGCACAGGAGAAAGGCACGTCGGCCGGGATGTCAGGCCGCCGCGTTCTTGTTCGCGGGTTTCTTTGCCTTTGCCGTATCCAGACCATCGTTTGCGTCAATGAAATCAAGCACGAGCGGACGGATGTTGTTGCGCCAGCTCTTGCCGGCGAAGATGCCGTAATGGCCCGCGCCCTCTTCCACATGGCTCGCCTTTTTCGAGTCTGGCAGACCAGTGCACAGGTTCAGCGCGGCGATGCACTGACCGGGGGCCGAAATGTCGTCCTTCGTCCCTTCCACGGTCTTCACGGCAACAGTGGTGATCTTGCCAATATCGACCCGTTTGCCTTTTACGGTAAATTCGTTGGCGGCGATTTCACCGCGCTTGAAGATACGGTCGACAGTCGAGAGGTAGAATTCGGCAGGCATGTCCATCACCGACAGGTATTCGTCGTAGAACTTGTTGTGCTTGTCGTGCTCATGCGCGTCGCCGTTCACCACGCGGTTGATCTGTGACACGAACGCGTCGCGGTGTGTTTCGAGGTTCATCGAGATGAACGAGCTCAGCTGGAGCATACCGGGATATACCATGCGGCCGACACCTGCGTATTTGAAACCGACACGCTGGATCATGTATTGCTCCAGCTGGCCCATGGTCACGCTGTGACCAAAGTCGGTCACTTCGGTCGGGGCGGCGCTTGGGTCGATGGGACCCCCGATCAGCGTGAGCGAACGGGGCTGCGCGGCGGGGTCTTCCTCTGCGAGGTAGGCTGTCGCGGCCAGTGTCAGGGGCGCTGGCTGGCAGACGGCGATGACATGGGTGTCAGGGCCAAGATGCTTCATGTAGTCCACGAGGTGCAGGGTATAATCCTCGACGTCGAACTTGCCTGCGCTGACGGGAATGTCGCGTGCGTTGTGCCAGTCGGTCGTATAGACCTCGGCATCCGGCAGCAGGC
>JBFFQZ010000257.1:0-4714 GCA_041573235.1 Sulfitobacter sp.
CCGACTTCACGCAAAACCTGCTGAGCGATGAGCGCAGCTGGTTCATGAAGCTTGAGGAAGGCGACCTTGACGGGCTGCCCGATTTCGTCGTCGACGCCGCACGTGCCGCCGGCGAAGAGAAAGAAGCCGGTGGCCCGGTTGTCACCCTGTCGCGCTCGCTCATCACGCCCTTCCTGCAATTCTGCCCGCGCCGCGATCTGCGCAAGGCCACGTTCAAGGCCTATGAGGCGCGGGGGGCCGGCGGTGGCGCGACCGATAATAGGGCCATCGCCGCCGAGATCCTTGCCCTGCGTCAGGAGCGCGCCGAACTGCTCGGGTATGCGACCTTCGCGGACTACAAGCTGGAAACGGAGATGGCCAAGTCTCCGCAGGCCGTTCGCGACCTGCTCATGGCGGTTTGGGAACCGGCAAAAGCACGCGCCGGGGCCGATGCCGCGGTGCTGCAAAAGATGATGCAGGCGGACGGAGTGAACGACACTCTTGCGCCTTGGGACTGGCACTATTACGCCGAAAAACGGCGCGCGGCCGAACATGATCTGGATGAGGCGGCGCTGAAACCCTATTTCCAGCTGGACCGCATGATCGAGGCTTCCTTTGCCTGCGCCAACCGGCTCTTCGGGCTTGAGTTCACCCCGCTTGACGTGCCGCTCTATCATGCCGATTGCCGGGCGTGGGAGGTCACGCGCAACGGCGCGCATGTCGCGGTGTTCATCGGCGACTATTTCGCGCGCGGGTCCAAACGCTCGGGCGCGTGGTGCTCGGCGATGCGGGCGCAGGCAAAGTTCCCCCAGCCGCAATCGCCCGTGGTGATCAACGTATGCAACTTCGCCAAAGGTGCGCCGACACTGCTGTCGTACGACGATGCGCGCACGCTGTTTCATGAGTTCGGCCATGCGCTGCACCAGATGCTGTCGGACGTGACGTATGAATCCATCTCGGGTACCTCGGTGGCGCGCGATTTCGTTGAACTGCCCAGCCAGCTGTATGAGCATTGGCTCGAAGTGCCCGAAGTTCTGGCCGAATTCGCCACCCACGCAAAAACGGGCGCGCCGATGCCGCAAGAGATGCTCGACAAGGTGCTGGGCGCAGCGACCTATGACATGGGATTCCAGACGGTGGAATACGTCGCTTCCGCGTTGGTGGACCTCGCGTTCCACGAAGAAGGCGCGCCGGATGATCCAATGGCGAAACAGGCCGAGGTCCTGACCCGGATCGGCATGCCCGCCGCGATCACCATGCGCCACGCCACACCGCATTTCGCGCATGTCTTCTCTGGCGACGGTTATTCCAGCGGATACTACAGCTACATGTGGTCCGAGGTCATGGATGCAGATGCCTTCGAGGCTTTCAAGGAGGCAGGCAGCGCTTTCGATCAAGAACGGGCGCGGGCGCTTGAGGAAAACATCCTGTCGACCGGCGGCAGTCGCGACGCGGCGGAGCTTTTTGTGGCATTCCGTGGGCGCCTGCCGGGGGTCGATGCGCTCCTGAAGGGCCGTGGGCTGAGTGCCGCCTAGCGCGGAAGGTATTTAAGGAAGGGTGCAAGGGCAGAGGACCGGTTTTCCATTGCACCCTTCCAAAAATACCTGAATCCGAGGCATGACCGACGCGCTTCAGTAGCCGGAGGAGCGATCCACAAGATGGATGAATGGGGCGCCGGATTCGCCCCGCCGGATGTTTTCCACGATAACCTCGGATGCGGTGTTCGCGCGTGTCTCGGCGGCGATATGGGGGGTAACGGTAACCTGCGGATGCGCCCAATAGGGGTGGTCCTGCGGCAACGGCTCAACCCGGAACACATCCAGTGTTGCATGGGCGATCTGGCCGGTTTCGAGCGCGACCAGCAAGGCGTCATCGTCGATCAGCGGTCCGCGTCCCGGATTGATCAGAAACGCGCCCCGGGGCATCTGGGCCAGGGTCTCGGCGTTCAGGATGTTCGTCGTCGCAGGTGTGTCGGGCAGCAGCGTGACGAGGATTTCCGCCGAACTGAGCGCTGAGCGCAGCCCTTCGGGGCCGTGGAGGCACCTGACCCCCGGCACGTCCTTTGCAGTGCGTGCCCAACCGGTTACGCGGAACCCCAATGACAACAGGGCCTCCGCGCAGGATGTGCCCAATGCGCCCAGCCCGAGGATAACGATGTCGCGTTCTTCTGCCAGCGGTGGCGCCACGGTGTCCCAGCGTCGGTCAGGGTTCACGATATGTGCGTCTATGCCCAGGTGATGGCGCAGCACATGGCCGGTGACCCATTCGACCATCCCCTTTGTCAGCCCCGGATCCACCATCCGGGCCAGCGGGCATGTCAACGTCGTGTTGCCCACGATCTGTTCCACCCCGGCCCAGAGGTTCAGCACTGCCTTGGCGCGTGTGTAGGGCCTGAAGTCCTGCAGCGTGCTGTTGGGCGCATAGACGATATAGTCGACCTCGGCCGCGGGGATATCCTGCGTCAGGTGCGCCTCGATCCCGGCTGAGGCGAGGGCGCGGCGGAGTGGTTCCTCGTAGGTGGTCCAACGCTCGGGGCCGGCGGCGAAAAGCACATTGATCATCGGGCGAACGCTCCGGCCATGTCGGACAACCCCTTGACTTCGATCGGATTGCCCGAGGGGTCACGGAAGAACATGGTTGACTGCTCGCCCGGAGCGCCCTTGAAGCGTGTATGCGGCGGAAGGACGAAATCGACCCCCGCAGCCGTCAGCCGGTCTGCCAGAGCGCGCCAATCGGCGTATTCCAGGACAACGCCGAAATGCGGCATCGGAACCTTGTGATCGCCGACCAGCCCGGTGGGCGCCGAGGCGAAGGGCGTACCGAGGTGGCAGGACAGTTGATGCCCGAAAAAGTCGAAGTCGACCCAGGTTTCCGTGCTGCGGCCCTCGGCACAGCACAAGAGCCCGCCATAGAAGGCGCGGGTTTCATCAAGGTCGGTCACGTTGAAGGCAAAGTGGAATATGGACATGGAACCTCTTGGGGTTGAGAATCATCGGGGCCTGTGGACATGCGCCGATTGCACAAATCCGAAGGCCAGCATCAGGACCAGCATCGCCGATCCGCCATAGCTGACCAGCGGCAGGGGCACGCCCACGACGGGGGCAAGTCCCATCACCATCGACATATTGACGGCGAAGAAAAGAAAGAAATTCAGCGCGATGCCCAGCGTCAGCAAAGAGGAAAACCGGTCCTTGTTGCGCACCGCCGAAATGACGCAGAAAATGATGATCAGCGCATAGAGGGTCAACAGGGAGATGCCTCCGACAAAGCCGAACTCTTCGGCGAGGGTGGTAAAGATGAAATCGGTGTGTTTTTCCGGCAGGAAGTTAAGCCGTGATTGCGTGCCCTGCATGAAGCCGCGCCCGGTCCAGCCGCCCGATCCAAGCGCGATCTTGGACTGGGTGATATGATACCCCGCGCCCAGCGGATCCGATGAGGGATCGAGGAAGGTATCGATGCGCCGAAACTGATAGTCCTTGAGCATTTGCCAAGGGGTGCCGCGCGACTGGAACACTGCGGTCACCAGCCCGACACCCGCGGCGATCACCGTCGCGAAATAGGCCCAGTGCACGCCCGCCAGAAACATCAAACCGCCGCCTGCCGCCATTAGCAGGATCGCCGTGCCCAGATCGGGCTGCCGCAGGACCAGTGCCGTCGGCACCACGATGATCAGCACTGGCACCAACACCCACAACGGCCGCGAAGTCTTTTTCGCGGGCAGCCAGTCGTAATAGGCGGCCAGAAACATCACCAGCGTGATCTTGGTCAGCTCAGAAGGTTGCAGCCGCATAAACCCCAGGTCGATCCAGCGCTGGGCGCCCATGCCCACGGCACCAAAGAATTCGACGCCGACGAGCAACATCAGCGAGACGCCATAGGCCAGCCCCGCAAGGTTGCGCCACAGCCAGATCGGCACCAGCCCCACGGCGATCATCAGCGCCAGGCCGACGCCAAAGCGTTTCATCTGTGGCGCGGCCCAGGGCTCGTATCCGCCGCCCGCCACGGAATAGAGCATCAGGAACCCCGTGCCGCCAACCGCCGTGAGCAGCAGCACCAGCGGCCAGTTAAGAAACAGGATCTTGCGCAGGCCGGTCGGGACCGATTTGACCGTATATTCAAGATAACTCATGCCTGATCCCTGCCCTTGTGGGTCCGGGCGTCGGGTTTGACGTCGCGCAGGCGATCTTGTTGGGCGCCGATGCGTTCGCGGTCGGCGGTCGGATAGGCGTCAAGCGGCGGCTCGCCCTCATAGAGCGCCTGCAGCATCACGTCGCGCGCGATCGGGGCTGCGGCAGTCGACCCGCCACCACCGTGTTCGACCAGCACCGCACAGGCATAGCGGGGATTGTCATAGGGGGCGAAGCTGACGAAAAGCGCGTGATCGCGCTCTTCCCAGGGGACAGTCTTGTTGTCGACCACGGCCGAGCGCACCTGCGAAGTGCCGGTCTTGCCGGCCATGCGCATGCCCTCGGCGATGATGCGGCTACGGTATGCGGTGCCGCGCCGGTCGTTGACCACCGCATACATCGACCTGCGCATCTTGCGCAGGTTGTTTTCGTTCATCTTGAGCGGCCCGCCGCCCTTCACCGCTTGCTCGATCCCGTTCACCGATTTAACGATCCGCGGCGTGATCTCGCGTCCGGACGCGATCCGTGCCGTCATCACTGCCAGCTGCATCGGCGATGCCAGCATGAAACCCTGCCCGATGGAGGCGTTCACCGTGTCGCCGATCACC
>JBFFQZ010000258.1:0-4702 GCA_041573235.1 Sulfitobacter sp.
GCCATACCGAAGTTGCGTTCAATCCGCGAGTTCGTGTCGTTGCCCTTTTCGTGGCCGATCACCATCACGGGTCGCCCTTCGAGGCGCGCGAGGCCACCCATGATAGAGTGGTCATCGGCGAAATTCCGGTCCCCGGCGAGCGGCGTGTATTCGGTGAAAAGCGCTTCGATGTAGTCTTTGCAATGGGGGCGGTTCGGGTGACGCGCAACCTGGCATTTGCGCCAGGGCGTCAGGTTCTTGTACAGATCGTCAAGCATCCTGGCCGCCTTTGCGTCCAGTGCCCGGGCCTCTTCGGTGACGTCGGTCCCCGGATCCCGCCGGGCCATCGCGCGCAGCTCTTCGGCCTTGCCTTCGATTTCTGCGAGAGGTTTTTCGAAATCCATATATTGGGTCATGGTGCGCTCCGGAACGGTGTCGCGTTCGTATATGACGGCGATTGCGCCCGGTTGCAATGTAGGTCAGAGGATCGGCGCGAGCGAGGCGACAAGCAGAAGCGCCATGGTCCAGTTGAAACTGCGCAGACGGCGCGGGCTGGTCAGGATACGTTGCAGCTGTTGGCCCGCGGCGGTCCACAGCGTGATCGAAGGCAGGTTGACGCAGATGAACACGAACGCCGCCAGCGCGAGCAGCTCAAGCCGTGCGTCGGCCACGTAGACCGTGATCCCGGAAAGCGCCATGGCCCAGGCCTTGGGATTGACCCACTGGAAGGCGGCAGCCTGGAAAAAGGTCATCGGCGCCCCGGTCGAGTCGCTTTTGGCCACGGGTGCTGCATGGGCGATCTTCCAGGCCAGCCAGAGCATGTAGGCGATGCTGGCCCCCGTCAGCAGGGGATGGAACAGCGGGTAGCGATCAAATATCTGCACCAGTCCGCTTCCAACGAGGATCAGCATGACGCCAAAGCCTATGGAAATGCCCAGCATATGCGGGATCGTCCGCAAAAAGCCAAAATTCGCGCCCGAGGCCATCAGCATCAGGTTGTTCGGCCCCGGCGTGGCGGAGCTGACAAAGGCAAAAAGGGCAAGGCCGGTAAGGCTTTCGAGTGTCATTATGTGAAGATAGGTATGCTTTACTGCCCTATTTCGCAAGCTTGATCTGGCCCGATGAGAGGCTGCAGGATCAGTCTGTGGCGGAGTACATACTTGCGATTCGCGACGTTACTGAGCGCCAGTCGCCTCAATATTGTGCGGATCGGGCCTCAAACCGCAAAAAAATCAACCATAGGTGGCAAAATTCCCGCATTGCGGGACGAAACAGTGTGTTTCGGGTGTTTATCTTGATCCAGCGGGGGCAACGGGATGAATTGAGGCATGAAAAGGGCGATTTTGGTTCAAGCTTGTGATGGTACGATTTCGGAACCGACCTTGCGGATGCTTCGGGCTCTTCGGAAACGCGTGACATAATTCTATCGCGCGGGATGTGTCCGGTACATCTGGTCCTTTGTCCTGGAGGTTGTTTTCCAGGAGTTTGTTAGTGGGTTTGCGATGTAATTTTGCAAAAATAGACTTTTCAAAAAGAAGAAACGGCCCGCATCTCTGCGGGCCGTTTTTCGTCAGGCTGCTATCGCCCGGTCCTGATTGTCCTGCGCCTATCCAGCGATCATTTCGGACTGGCGCACGATGACCTCGGCCTGCTTGATGCTGGCGATATCGACTAGGCGGCCCTTGTAGACGGTGGCGCCTTCGCCGTTCGCCTTGGCCTGTTCCATCGCGGCGAGGATTTCGCGGGCTTCGGCGACGGCCTCATCCGAGGGGGTGAAAACCTCGTTCGAGATCGCGATCTGCTTGGGGTGGATCGCCCATTTGCCGACCATGCCCAAAGTGGCCGAGCGGCGCGCCTGTGCGCGGCACCCTTCGTCGTCCGAGAAATCGCCGAACGGGCCGTCGACCGGCAGGATGCCGTGGGTCCGGCAGGCGGCGACGATTGCGGTCTGTGCCCAATGCCACGGGTCGGACCAATATTTCGCGCCTTCGCGCAGCATGTAGTAGTTTTCTTGCGTGCCGCCGATCCCGGTGGTCTGCATGCCCATCGAGGCGGCGAAATCCGCGGCCCCCAGGCTCATGGCCTCAAGTCGCGGAGAGGACGCCGCAATCTCTTCGACATGGGCGATACCTGCGGCCGATTCGATGATCACCTCAAGTGCGATGCGCTTCTTGCGACCCTTCGCGGCCTCGATGGCGGTGACCAGCGCGTCAACGGCATAGACGTCCGCCGCACAGCCGACCTTGGGGATCATGATCTGGTCAAGCCGCTCTGATGCCTGTTCCAGCAGGTCCACCACGTCGCGGTACCAATAGGGCGTATCAAGGCTGTTGATGCGCACGGACAAGGTTTTTTTCCCCCAGTCCACGGTGTTGATCGCCTCGATCACATTGGCGCGGGCCATGTCCTTGTCGCTGGGCGCGACGCTGTCTTCCAGGTCGAGGTTGATCACGTCGGCGGCAGACGTGGCCATCTTCGCGAAAAGCTTTGTGTTCGAACCGGGGCCGAACAACTGGCAGCGGTTGGGACGGGCAGGGGGTGCTGGTTGCAGGCGAAAGCTCATGGGCTGCGATCCTTTGAGACATAAAGTTGCGTTGATTTTGGTTGCCGGATTATAAAATTGCGCGACTGCCCGCAAGACCCGTTTTGCAGGTGCAGCAATTTTGGGCGTCGGCTGATAGTATGCAAGATTTTTGCGGGCAGCGGGCGAAATCCGGGATAATCATTCGGATTTATGTGCCGTGGCGGCGGGAACGCGATTGATTTGCAGAAATAGTATCGCATCTTTGCCAAAAATCACAACCGCGCGGAGAATCAAACCATGATCCAGACACCTTACCTGCTGTTTTTGGGCGATGCGCCCGACCAACTGGCCGTCAAAGTCGCCCAAGGCATCAAGGATTGGCGCCCCGAAAACGCGGTGGGGCAGCTG
This sequence comes from Sulfitobacter sp., assembly GCA_041573235.1. Classification (GTDB taxonomy): domain Bacteria; phylum Pseudomonadota; class Alphaproteobacteria; order Rhodobacterales; family Rhodobacteraceae; genus Sulfitobacter. Next base: position 2,912 of record JBFFQZ010000258.1, read on the forward strand.
CGCCTTGAGGGCTGCAAGGCGGATCTTGGCCTGAACGATCTTACCCTTGCCGAAGCCCGCGCGGCGGGCGCCAAGACGCTGGTGATCGGGGTGGCCAACCGCGGCGGCGTGATTTCGAAGGCCTGGAAGGCGGTGCTGATCGAGGCGCTCGGCATGGGGTTCGACCTGGCCTCGGGGTTGCACAACCTGCTGAACGACGAAGAGGATCTGGTGGCCGCAAGCAAGGCCAGCGGTCAGTCCTTGTTCGACGTGCGGGTGCCGAACGTGGAATACCCCATTGCGAACGGTAAGAAACGCAGCGGGAAAAGGGTGCTCGCCGTCGGTACGGATTGTTCGGTAGGCAAGATGTACACGGCGCTGGCGCTGGATGACGCGATGCGCGAGCGCGGATTGAAAAGCACCTTCCGCGCGACCGGCCAGACGGGGATCCTGATCACCGGGTCCGGCGTGCCGCTGGACGCGGTCGTGGCGGACTTCATGGCCGGTGCGGTGGAATACCTGACGCCCGACAACGACCCCGATCATTGGGACATCATCGAGGGGCAGGGCAGCCTGTTCCACGTCAGCTATTCCGGCGTGACAATGGCGCTGGTGCATGGCGGGCAGCCCGATGCGCTGATCCTGTGCCACGAACCGACCCGCACGCACATGCGCGGCCTGCCAGAGTATACGCCCCCCGCGATGGACGCGGTCCGCGACGTCGCTTTGACGCTGGCGCGGGTGGCCAACCCGGCCTGCCAGGTGGTCGGGATCTCGATCAATACGCAACACCTGTCCGAAGACGAAGCCCAGGCCTATCTCGCAAAGGTCGAGGCGGAAATGGGATTGCCTGCCGTCGATCCGTTCCGCCACGGTGCGGCACGTCTGGCCGAGGCGCTGGCCGATCTTTGACGTCGGCGCGGGCCGCGGCTTGCGGGCGGGGCGTCGTTCCGGCGGTTGTATCCCCCGCTCTTTTGGTGTGGTGTTGCGCCAACAAGAACCGCCCGAAGCAAGGAGTGCGATGTGCAGATTGAAGTGACGGCGGATACCTTCCGCCTGGCGCAGGTGTTCACAATCAGCCGCGGTTCGCGGACCGAGGCGCAGGTGTTGACGGTGCGGGTGACCCAGGATGGCGTGACGGGCCGGGGCGAATGCGTGCCCTACGCACGCTACGGCGAAACGCTGGCGTCGGTCACCGAGCAGATCGAGGCGCTGCCGGACGGTCTGACATGCGCGGGGCTCTACGATCTGCTGCCCGCCGGGGCAGCGCGCAACGCTGTCGATTGCGCGCTGTGGGATCTCGAGGCAAAGCGCGCGGGCAGCCGGGTGTGGGAACTGGCCGGGCTGGCGGCGCCGGGCCCCGAGATCACCGCCTACACGCTGTCGCTGGACAGTCCCGAAAACATGCGCGCGCAGGCCGCCGAGAATGCATTCCGGCCCTTGCTGAAGATCAAGCTGGGCACGCCGGACGACATGCCCCGACTTGAAGCGGTGCGCGCGGGCGCGCCCGAAAGCACGATCATCGTGGACGCAAACGAGGGCTGGTCGGCGGCGGTCTACGCTGATCTGGCCCCGCACCTGGTGCGGCTGGGCGTCGCGCTGGTGGAACAGCCGTTGCCCGCAGGTGAGGACGACGCGCTGCTCGGCATGGCGCGCCCGGTGCCGGTCTGCGCCGACGAATCCTGCCATGACCGGGCCAGCCTGCCCGCGCTGCGCGGCAAATATGACGTGGTGAACATCAAGCTCGACAAGACCGGCGGCCTGACCGAGGCGTTGGCGCTGCGGGCGGCGGCGCTGGCCGAAGGCTATGAC
>JBFFQZ010000259.1:0-4698 GCA_041573235.1 Sulfitobacter sp.
GTTGACATCGAAGGGGTCACTGGTTCGATCCCAGTATCGCCCACCATTTTTCACTGGCCTCTCCGCCGTGCGGACAGGTCGCCCGCAACCCGGCGCTGGTTCGCGCCATGACAGGATAAGGAGAGAACTTATGAAAGTTCGCAATTCGCTCCGCTCGCTCAAGAACCGGCACCGTGATTGCCGCGTTGTGCGTCGCAAAGGCCGCGTTTACGTGATCAACAAGACGCAGCGCCGGTTCAAAGCCCGCCAGGGCTGAACCCAGACGATTTCGTGACAAAAGCCGCTCCTCTCCGGGGCGGTTTTTTTGTTACGCCCTTCAGAATCAGCAGCGTTCAGCAGACCCGCTTGCGCACCCCGTAGACAGGCACGTCAAGCGCGGGGTCATAGCCGCTGATCCGCGCAAAAGCCGACCGCGACCCGCCGTGAAAGCCGACCATCGGCATCCGGGCATGTGGCGTAAACAGCCTGTCGTGGCCGCCCAAACCCATCCCATCGCGCGCATCCCCCCGAAGCGGTGCAAGATATGAGCGTCGCCGCGGCAGCGACACGATGCCATGGCTCTGGCAGATTCGCTGCGGGCTCAGCGTGACCTGCGCCATGCGTCCCGGCCCGGTCTTGGTCAGATCGACGAGATGCCCCGCCTTGGTGCTGAACCCGCGCACACCAAAGGTCAGCGGCTCGGGTAATTCCAGGAACTGCGTCATGTCTCCGGGACCGAACAGCGCCTCTTCGCCCTGCCAGCCATTGCCGATCGCGAAACTGACCGTGAACGTCCCCGGAGGGACGAGCACCTTGAAAAACCGCCCGCCTTCGATCATCGCCGCAAGCGCCGCCTTGCCGGTATCGGCGTGCGACAGGACCATGAAATAGTCCTGTCCTGCCCGCGTCTTGACCTGAAGCGGGAAAACGGCGGGCAAACCCGTCCGGTTCCAGACCAGCCCGGTCGCCGGGCGCGCGGCCTCATTTCCCTGCACCTGCGCAGTCGCGGCAATCGGCAACAGCACAACGAACAGCAACATAAGAAGCTTCAGTGCCGCGCGGTGGATGGCCCATTCTTGCATGATGGCTCGCCCTCATGGATGTCTACCCATCATAGCGCAAAACCGCTTCGCCGTGAAATCGGCCGCCAATCTTTCGGCACGCCACTGCCGCTCACGGAACGACTGAATTTTCCGCTGGCCCTTGCTGGGCGTACAAGCCACTTTACCTGACAATTCAGCAGACAGCCCGAAAGGACATTCGATGCCCGATGACAACACCAACACGCCCCCCAAGGTCTGGACCTGGGACGCCGAAAGCGGCGGGCGATTCGCCTCCATCAACCGCCCCGTCGCCGGGGCTACCCATGACAAGGATCTGCCCGTCGGCAAACACCCGCTGCAGCTTTACTCGCTGGCGACACCGAACGGCGTCAAGGTCACGGTCTTGCTCGAAGAGCTTCTGGCCCTCGGCCACACGGGCGCGGAATACGACGCGTGGCTCATCAACATCGGTGACGGCGATCAGTTCGGGTCGGGCTTTGTCGCCATCAACCCGAATTCTAAAATTCCCGCCCTCATGGATTATTCCGGCAACACGCCGCAACGGGTTTTCGAAAGCGGCGCGATCATGCTGTACCTCGCCGAAAAGTTCGGCGCCCTGATCCCCGAAGATCCCGCCCAGCGAACCGAAATGCTCAGCTGGCTGTTCTGGCAGATGGGCTCCGCGCCCTATCTCGGCGGCGGCTTTGGTCATTTCTATGCCTATGCCCCCGAGAAATTCGAATACCCCATCAACCGCTTCACGATGGAGACAAAGCGCCAGCTCGATGTATTGGACCGCCATCTGGCGGAAAACACGTGGTTCGCGGGCGAATACTCGATCGCCGATATCGCGATCTGGTCCTGGTACGGCCAGCTCGTACTTGGGCGTCTTTACAGCGCGGCAGAGTTCCTGGACGTTACCAGCTATAAGAACGTCCTGCGCTGGGCCGAAGCAATCGACGCGCGCCCGACCGTGAAGCGCGGGCGGATGGTCAACCGCGCCTTTGGCGACGACCTGTCGATGCAGCTGCGCGAACGTCACGACGCCAGCGATTTCGACACGAAAACCCAGGACAAACTTCAAGACGACAACTGATTGGTGGACGCGCCGGGCGGGCAGGAAATTGCCCGTCCGGCGCCACATCACGCCACGGGCGAAGGGTGGTATTCGCCGGTCGGCATCCGGATCAGCCGCGCTGACGGCCCACCTGTCGGCAGATCACGATCACCGGCAGCAGCCCCATCGCCACGATCACAAGGCTCGGCACGGCCGCGCCTTCCAGCCGCTCATCGCTGGCCAGACGGTACGCCTGAACCGCCAACGTGTCGAAATTGAAGGGGCGCATGATCAGCGTGGCGGGCAGCTCTTTCATCACATCGACGAAAACGATCAGCAGAGCGGTCAGTAGGCTTGGCGCGAGAATCGGCAGATGCACCCGGCGCAGCGTACCCACCGGCCCCTCCCCGAGCGACCGCGAAGCCGCGTCCATATTGCCGTGCACCATCGACTGGCCGCCTTCATACGCGCTGAGCGCGGCGGCGAGAAACCGCACCATGTAGGCCACGACCAGCAACCAGATCGACCCGGTGATCAGCAGCCCCGTCGAGATGTCGAAGGTCTGTCGCATCCAGGCATCCAGCGCATTGTCGAACGCCGCGAAAGGCACCAGCAGCCCAACCGCGATCACGCCGCCGGGCACCGCATAGCCCAACCGCGCGACATACGCCGCCCCCTGCGCCAGCCGCCCTCCGTTCAGCCGCTTGAAAAATCCGACGCTGATCGCCGCAATCACGGTCACAACAGCGGCCACGGAGGCCAGCACGGCCGAATTCCGGATAAACCCCAGATACCGGGCGCTCAGCAGGTCCTGCTCCGAGCCGAGCCCCATCGAGAACAGCACGACAATCGGCAAGACGGCCCCGAACACCACCGGCACACCACACAGCACCACCGCCGTCGCCGCCTGCCACCCGGTCAGCTGCGTCGCAGGCACCGTCAGCCCGCGCCGCGCGGAGTCGTGGTACTTTGCATCGCCCCGCTGTGCGCGCTCCAGCATCGCCAGCAGCAACGCAAAGCTCAGCAGACACAGCGCAAGCTGCGCCGCACCGCCGCGGTCGAACAGCGAAAACCAGCTGGTGTAGATCCCCGTTGCAAATGTCTGCACCCCGAAATAGGCGACGGTCCCGAAATCCGCGATCGTCTCCATCACGGCCAACAACACGCCACCTGCTATGGCGGGCCGGGCCAGTGGCAGGCTGACTTTGAAAAACGCGGCCCAGGGTGACGACCCCAGCGCGCGCGCGGCAAGGAACGTTGTGCCGCTTTGCTGCAGGAACGCAGCCCGCGCCAACAGATACACATAAGGATACAGGACCAGCACCAGCATCGCCGCCGCGCCCCCCAGAGACCGGATCTCGGGGAACCAATAATCGCGCGGTCCCCATCCGGTCACCTCGCGCAGTGCCGTCTGAACGATGCCCGGATGGTCCAGTATGTGGGTATAGGCATAGGCCAGCACATAGGCAGGAAAGGCCAGCGGCAGCACCAATGCGATCTCGAACAGGCGCACGCCGGGAAACCGGGTCATCGTCACCAGCCAGGCGGCCCCGACACCGATGGAAAACGTCCCCATCGCCACCAGCACCATCAACAGCGCCGTGGTCCGCACGTATTCACCCAGAACCGTACCCGCCAGATGCACGACGGTCGCAGTCCCCCCGGACAGAGCGGCCAACAGAACCGCCACCATCGGCAGCGCACAGATCACCGCGACAAGCAGCGCTACCCACGACAGTGCCTTTGCGCCATCGCGTTTGATCTTTCGGGAAGGGACGGGAAGATAGGCCATGCCCCTATGTCGACCATTTCAATCAGAAATACCAGAGGCCTCGAACCGCCGAATCAGGCGCCAGCGGACAGCTGCCCCGCGCCAGTCACACACAGCCGACTTACGGTGGCGGTCAGTCGTAGGTGCGCTGATCCTCGATCACCAGACCGTCATTCGGCAGGTTCCCCGGCGCGACCACTTCGATCCTCCCCTTCAGCTTCAACAGCTGCGAGACCGATTGCGCATAGGCGTCGGCGTCGGGGCGGTCGCTTTCGATGCGAACGGTCATCACGTCCTGCTCTCCCTCGCGGGAGGCGATGACGCGGGCCCGGGAAATCTCGGCGTGCTGTGCGACCAATTGCGCGACCTGCTCGGGGCGCACGAACATTCCCTTGATCTTCGTCGTCTGATCGGCCCGGCCCATCCAGCCCTTGATGCGCATGTTTGTGCGCCCGCAGGGTGACGCGCCCGCCATGACCGCGCTCAGATCCCCCGTGGCAAAACGGATCAAAGGGTAATCGGGGTTCAACGTGGTCACGACGACTTCGCCCACCTCGCCTTCCGGCACCGGATCACCGGTCCCCGGGGTGACGATTTCCACGATCACGTGCTCGTCCACGATCAGCCCCTCCGCCGCAGGGGATTCATAGGCAATATTGCCCAGATCGGCGGTCGCATAGCTTTGCAGACAGGTAATGCCGCGATCCTGATACCACGCGCGCAGCGACGGGAACAAAGCGCCGCCGCCCACCGCCGCCTTGGTGATCTTCAACGTAACGCCCATCTCGTCGGCTTTTTCCAGGATCACCTTGAGGTAGTCCGGCGTCCCCGCATAAGCTGTCGTGCCA
>JBFFQZ010000260.1:0-4697 GCA_041573235.1 Sulfitobacter sp.
CAGATGGGCAATGGTATTGCCCATGTCATGTCACTTGCAGGCTATGACGTGATGCTCACCGACGTCAGCGAAGACGCGCTGTCGAAGGCCATGGAGATCATGCGCGGGAACATGTCCCGCCAGGCCGGACGCGGAAAAATCAGCGAAGCCGACATGGAAGCGGCACTGGGCCGGATCCGGACCACGGTGAAACTGACCGACCTGGGGCCAAGCGATCTGATCATCGAAGCCGCGACCGAGCGCGAAACCGTGAAACAGGCGATCTTCGAAGACCTGCTGCCGCATCTCAAGCCCGAGACGATCCTGACGTCCAACACCTCATCGATCTCGATAACACGTCTGGCGAGCCGCACGGACCGCCCCGAGAAGTTCATGGGCTTCCACTTCATGAATCCCGTGCCGGTGATGCAGTTGGTTGAGCTGATCCGTGGGATCGCCACGGATGAGGAAACGTTCAAAGCCTGCAAGGCCGTGGTTGACCGGCTTGAAAAGACGGCTGCATCGGCCGAGGATTTCCCGGCCTTCATCGTTAACCGCATCCTGATGCCCATGATCAACGAGGCCGTGTATACGCTTTACGAAGGCGTAGGCAGCGTCCAATCCATCGACAGCTCGATGAAGCTGGGTGCGAACCATCCCATGGGGCCGCTGGAACTGGCGGATTTCATCGGGTTGGACACCTGCCTGGCAATCATGAACGTGCTGCACGACGGGCTTGCCGATACCAAATACCGGCCCTGCCCTCTGCTGACCAAATATGTCGAGGCCGGGTGGCTGGGCCGCAAGAGCCAACGTGGGTTCTATGATTACCGGGGCGATGTGCCAATGCCGACACGCTGACCCTTCTCTGTCGGACGGGATGCTGTCACCTGGGCCAAACCGGAAGCGGACAGGGCCCGCCACCACGACGGCGTCTCCCCCTGAACATGAACGTCAGCTGTCGAGAGCGAGCGTGTGGGCGCGCAGCCATGCCATGAAGGCGCGCGGGTCATCCGCGCGGGCATCAATTTCGGCCTGCGGGATCGGGGCACCGACGATCGGCGCCTGGGGCTTGTTGCAACTGTGCACGATTTCATGCAGCAGCAGACCTTGCCGCAGCATGGGCGAGATCTTGTTCGCGATCTGGTAGGCGCGGCTGTTCTGACCGGGGAATTTCATCGGCACGACCTGCGCACCTGATCGGCGGATCATCTTGGCGGTGAATACGTTCCACTCGGCCTCGACGGCGGGCCCCCACCATGTTTCGGACGATGCGACGACCCCGGACGGGAACAGCGCCACGACGCCGCCGTCCTTGAGGTGGTTCATGGCGCTGGCGCGCATCTCGACGCCCTTGCGCTGCGCATCGGGATCATGGGGAAACGGCACCGGGATCATGAAGCTGTCGGCGACTTCGTCGATGGACGTCAGCAGGGATCGGGTCAAAATGCGGTAATCAGGACGAATGCGACCGATAAGATCGGCAAAAATCATCCCGTCCACCAGGCCATGCGGATGGTTCGCGACCACAATCACCGGCCCTTCCTTAGGGATCAGGTCAAGCTGCGACTGCGGGGTCGTCAGATCAATGCCCATCGTGTCCAGCACGGCCCGCCAGAACGCCTGCCCCGATGGCGCGCCACGGCGTTCGAATTCGCGCACCATCCGCAGCATTGCGATCTTTCCGGTCATCAGCTCGATGACCGAGATCATCCGCGATTTCCAGGGGGTCTGAAACGTCGAGGCATAGGACAAGCTGCGCCGGTCGTATTTTTGATTATCGGCCGTTCCGGACGCATCTGCCCGCCGCTGCGATTTCATGGAACCGGTTTTATCGACCACTTGGGCAACCCCGCTTGATGGTTTGACCCTTACATGCCTTCGCCAAACCTGTCGGCCACCAACGTCGTCAGCGCACTTGCCAGCGCATCCGCGTCAGGTCCGGATGTTTCAATGTCAATAAAGCTTCCACGGGCCGCTGCCAACATCAAAAGCCCCATGATACTGTCGCCCGAGGCGCTCATCCCGTCCTTGGACACTTCGGCGGAGGCGTCGAACCCCTCGACGACTTCGACCAATTTGGCCGAGGCGCGTGCGTGCAGGCCTTTTTCATTGACGATCTCAAGGGTGATGCGGGTCATGGCCTGGCCTTGTTATTCTGTACTGACGTTCTGGGCGTCGATGTATTTCTTTCCCGCTTCAAGAGCCGCGCGCACGGCTTCGGCAACGGGTTTGTGGCGGCTCTTGGCGAGCTTGATCAGCATCGGCAGGTTGGCCCCGTACAGGATCCGGCGCCCAGCAGGTTGACAGGCCATCAGGCTGAGGTTCGAGGGCGAGCCGCCGAACAGGTCGGTCACCACCACCACGCCATCGCCCTGATCCACCTCATCGGCGGCCCGGCAAATCTCGAGCTGTTTCGCCTCGCGGTCATGGTCGGCGCGAATTTCGATCGCACGGATACCGCTTTGTGATCCCACCACGTGCTCGATCGCCGCGAGATATTCCCGCGCCAGCCCGCCATGTGCAACGATCACGATACCAATCACGGTTGCGATGTCCCTTCAACCTGCCCCGGACCCAGTTCCCGGTGTCTAATTGACACCTGCCAGCCCGCGTCTGCAAGACGCAAAGCATGGGCCTCGGCCAATGTCACGGAACGGTGTTGCCCGCCTGTACATCCGAAAGCGATGGAAAAATGACTTTTGCCCTCTTCACGGCAGGCCGGCAGGATCAGAAGGCTGAGGTCCAGTACCTGCCGCTCGAAATCGGCATAACGCGGGTCGGTGGCCACGTATTCCGCCACACGAGCGTCGGTTCCGTCAAGCGCGCGCAGGGATGGCTCCCAATAGGGGTTCTTCAAAAAGCGGCAGTCATAGACCATATCGACGGCCCGCGGCAGGCCGCGCTTGTATGAAAATGACTGCACCGTGACCGCCAGGTGCCGGATGCCACCGGGGGCAAACCAATGCTCGATCTCCGCGCGGAGTTGATGCACGTTCAGGTCAGATGTGTCGATCAGGACATCGGCCCGTTCCCTCAGGGGCGCGAGAAGCCCCTGCTCAATCTCGATCCCCTCGGCGGGCCGGTTCGCGGGCGCCATCGGGTGGCGGCGCCGCGTTTCGGAAAACCGGCGCAGCAGGACGTCGATGCGGCAATCCAGGTAGAGCAACTCGGCGACGATCCCCGGCTGTGCCGCGAGGCTCCCAACCATGTCCATTACCGCATCAGTCGAAAAATCCCGGTTGCGCGGATCAATACCAAGCGCCAACGCGCGGATCTGGTCCGGTTCATTAATCAGCGCAGGCAAAAGTCGCATCGGAACGTTGTCGATTGCCTCGAATCCCGCGTCCTCCAATGCGTTGAGCGCCGTTGACCGCCCTGCCCCAGATGGGCCGGTAACAATAACGACGCGGCGTTGGCCAGAGGATTTTTCAGTCATTCGGTGTCTATCCTGCTGCCCTTGAGATAGGCGTGGATCGCTGCGGGGAAATAGTGTGCGTCAACTTTGTGCAGGCAAGGGACGGTTATGTCCAGCAACGTCATGCCGCGCTGCGGCGGAAGCCGCGATTTCTCATTGTAAGCGAGGTCCACCACAAACGCGATTTGTGCCTGTTCCCTTACCGGGAGACGCAGGATGCCAATGCCGCGGGCCTCGATCAGCCCCGCGATGCTGGGCGGAGACCGCGCGATGAGCGTGTCCTCCTCCCGCATGACGCAGGTCCGGTCATCCGAGACAAGCTCGGCACCAAGGGCGATCAGATCAAGGGCGAGCGCGGATTTCCCGCTGCCCGAGGGCCCGATAATCAAAACAGCTTTTCCTTCCACGGCCACAGCGGTCGCGTGGAGGATCTCGCGTTGTTCCGGCATGGCTCAGATCGGCAGCCCTACGACGAACCGGGCGCCCAGCGGATCGGAGGTGATGTCCGCCTCGGTGGGACGTATGTTTTCGGCCCAGATCACGCCGCCATGGGCTTCGACGATCTGTTTGGAAATCGCGAGGCCAAGGCCGGAATTATTGCCGAAATGTTCGTCCGGACGTTGCGAATAGAAACGCTTGAATATCTTCGACAGTGCCTGGTCGGGAATGCCCGGGCCAGTGTCTTCCACGACGATGAGGACCCGGTTTTCACGTTTGCGCGCCCAGATTCGTATGGCGTCACCATCTTCGCAAAAACTGACCGCATTGGTAATCAGGTTAACGAAAACCTGCGCCAGCCGGGCCTCAAGCCCGTGCACGACAATCGGATCGCGGGGCAGGTCGACAATGAAATCTATGCCCTTGCTCTTTGCGTCTTCGCCAAGGTATTCGCCCAGATTACCGAGCATCTTGAGCAGGTTGAACGGTTCTTCCTCCTCCTTGACCAGCTCACTGTCCAAACGCGAGGCGTTCGAGATGTCACTGACCAGCCGGTCGAGACGCCGCACGTCATGGTCGATCACGTCCAGCAACTTCTCTCGCTGGTCTTCACGCTTGATCAGCCGCAGCGTGCCCACCGCCGAACGCAGCGACGCGAGAGGGTTCTTGATCTCATGCGCCACGTCGGCTGCAAATTGTTCGTTCCCGTCGATCCGATTGTAGAGCGCTGAAATCATGCCGCGCAAGGCTCCCGACAGGCGCCCGATCTCATCGGGGCGCGCGGTCAGATCGGGAATGCGGATGCGCCCCGGATTCATCTTGCGTGCGTCCTTGTCCCTTCCCAGCTCCGCCGCGGCGGCCA
>JBFFQZ010000261.1:0-4696 GCA_041573235.1 Sulfitobacter sp.
AATTGCGGCGCGAGCGCGAGCGGACAGAGCATGACCGGCAATGGCCGCGGCCACGGTACGAACGATAGCGCAGTCCACCCCTCCTGATACCGGACCAGCCCGGTGTCGATGCGGGCCCGATTGGATAGCCGGGCCCGGACGGCAGGGCCTGATTCACCCCGACTAAATCACGCGGCGTCCCGGTCGGGCGCCAGAATTGCACCGTGGTCCGCAATATCCGCCTTCCGCACCTTGCACGCCTTCGCAATTACAGCTTCGCGGAAGCGCTCCTTCAACCCGGCCTGATTGGAAAATGGACACTCCGATCAGTCGGCATGCAGGTGCCGGATGCGCGGCTGACGCGCCCTTCCGGCATCGGCAGCGCCCACCCGTTTCCGGATCAATCAAATGACACTTCAAGCCAGTTGTATGAAGCTGCAGCTGGAGGAGCGCGATCTGGGGAGAACCAGAAAGCTGACCTCCCGGATCGGCCACGCCGTCCGTCGTGCCGGGCTGGAACACATCGGATGGGGGACCTTCAAATGCGCCTGCCTGTGCTGATGGAAGGTCGGCCTTTGATGTCTGGGCGCGTCACCGCGGCGCAACAGGCAGTCTTGCTATCACAAAGCTCGTGACAGCGCCCGCCCATGTCTGGCATCCGAGAGAAGAGTGGCGCGGTTGACGGGGCTCGAACCCGCGACCCCCGGCGTGACAGGCCGGTACTCTAACCAGCTGAGCTACAACCGCGCAGTGCTATGCCCTTGTGATCAAGGCCATTATCATCGGTTTCAAGAGCGTCGAACGACCAACATTGTCGGCACGGACGGATCCGGATCCCTGATTGCCCGACACATAGTCGAATTGAGTTCCCGGAGTAAAGTCGAAAAACAACAACTCTTGCCACAAGTCCCGCCCGTATCGGCCAACGGCATCCGCACCTTTGGCCGCCCCCCCGCGAAACGGCCCCGGCAACGCCCCGCGGCCGGGGCGTCACAAGCCGTAGAGCGCGGTGAACTTGGCCTTGAGATACTCCAGCAGGGGCGCTTCGGACGGGGCGTGTCCGACGGCGCGCGTGATCACGTCGCGCGGTTCGAAAAGGCCGCCATGGGTCTGTACGTTCGCCCGCAGCCAATCCGTCGCCGGGCTGGTGTCGCCTGCGGCCAGCGCCGCATCCAGATCCGGCAGCGCCTTGCGCATCGCGTCGTTCAGGCACCCGGCATAGACATTGCCAAGGCTGTAGGTCGGGAAATAACCGAACAGCCCGACCGACCAATGCACATCCTGCAGAACGCCGTTTGACGGACGATCCACCGCATAGCCGAAATCCGCCTCGAACCGGTCGTTCCAGGCGCCTTCCAGCGCGCTCACCTGAAGATCGCCGGACATCAGCGCGCGCTCGAGGTCGAAGCGCAGCAGGACGTGCAGGTTGTATTGCAACTCATCCGCCTCGGTGCGGATATAGCCGTCGCCGACCCGGTTCACCGCCGCATAGAACGCATCGGCATCGGCAATGCCGAAATCGCCAAAGCTGTTCTTCATCTGGTCAAACAGCCATCCCGTGAACGCCCGGCTGCGCCCGATCTGGTTTTCGTAGATCCGGCTCTGGCTTTCATGCACCCCCATCGACACGCCACACCCCAGCGGGGTCAGCAGATAGGCGTCGTCGATGTTCTGCTCATAGGCGGCATGGCCGACCTCGTGAACAGTGCTGTAGAAACAGTTGAACGGGTCGGCGGCATTGGTCCGCGTGGTGATCCGCACGTCCATGCCCGACCCCGATGAAAACGGGTGCACCGCCTTGTCGACCCGCCCCCGCGCCATGTCATAGCCAAAGCTCTTTGCCAGTTGCCGCGTGAGCTTCATCTGCGCGCCTTCGTCGAAGTTGCCCTGCAACGCCGCTGGCGCTTCGGCCGCACGCACCGCAGCGCGCAGCTCTGTCAGCACGGGGCGCATCGCGCCGAACATCGCCTCCAGGTCCGCGCCCGTCGTGCCCGGCTCGTAATCCGCAAGCATCGCGTCATAGACATCGCCGCCCGCCGCCAGCGCCTGCCCCTCTTCGCGCTTGAGCATGATGACCTCGGCCAGCGTCGGCGCGAAGGCGTTGAAATCATCCGCGGCACGGGCGTCCGCCCAGATGCCCTGCGCTTCGGATGTCACCCGCGCGATGCGCGTGGCCAGCGCCGCGGGCACCTTGGCCGCGCGGTCAAAGCTGCGGCGGATGTGGCGCAGGTTGGCCTGCCCCACCGCATCCAGCGCGTCCGCGTCGATCGCGGCCAGCCAGTCGCCCACCCGCGCATCGGCGCGCCGCGCATGCAGCACCGCCTCCATCGCGGCCATTTCCTCGGCGCGCTGGGGGGCCGCGCCGCGCGGCATCATCGTCTCCTGATCCCATCCCAGACGGCCTGCGATCTGCCCCAATGCGCGGGTCTCGCGGTCAAATGCCATAAGATCGTCGTAGGCTGTCATTTCGAGGCTCCTCTGAGCGATGTGGCAATGGGATAAAGCGACAGGTGCCGCGCGCGCAGGATCAGCACCCAGACCAGCACGGCCAGCCCCTGGTGCATCAGCGCCACGGGCAGCACGGCCTCGTAGAGAACCGTGGTGATGCCCAGCACGATCTGCACGCTCAGCGCGGCAAAGGCCGCGTTGAAGGCAAACCGCGTGTTGGGATGCGCCGAGCGCCGCCCGCGCAACCAGACGACCACAGCAAAGGCGAACAACAGATACCCCGTCATGCGGTGGATGAACTGCACAAGCCCCGGGTTCTCGATGAAATTCTTCCACATCGGTTCAAGCACGAAGGCCTGTGGCGGAAAGAACTGCCCGGCCATCAGCGGCCAGTCGGTATAGGTCCGCCCCGCGTCGATCCCCGCCACCAGCGCGCCAATGAGGATCTGCAGGAACGTGAAATGCAGCAGCCCCGTGGACAACCCGAAAAGCTTGCGCTCCTTGGCGCGGCGGGCTTGCATCAGGTCCCGCTCGGTTCGGCCAAGGCTGAGCACAGACCAGGTGATGAACCCCATGATCACAAAGGCCAAGCCCAGATGTGTGGCCAACCGGGTGCTGACCACATCCGTGGTCGCCGTGCCCGATGTCACTCCCGAGGAAACCATCCACCAGCCGATCGCCCCCTGAAGACCGCCAAGCCCCCCCAGCAGCAACAACCGCGGCGTCCAGCCCGCGGGGATCTTGCGGCGCAGCAGGAACCACAGGAACCCAAACCCCCAGACAAGGCCGATCACCCGGCCCAGCTGCCGGTGGCCCCACTCCCACCAATAGATCACCTTGAAATCGGCCAGCGTCATCCAGCTGTTTTGCAGGCGGAATTCGTCGATGGCCTGGTATTTGGCGAACTCACTGTCCCAATCTGCCGCGTTCATCGGCGGCAGCGCCCCGGTCAGCGGGCGCCATTCGGTGATGCTCAGCCCGCTGTCGGTCAGCCGCGTGGCACCGCCGACAAGGATCATCACGAAGACCAGCGCGAACAGCACCATCAGCCAGATCCGGATCGCACCGCGCGCGCCGGTCCGGCCCGCGTCGATCACGCCCTTGGTCGCCGCGGGCCGTGTCCAGGGAGTCCGCGCGTCGCTCGATCAGCAGGACGCGGTAACCGGTGTCGGCGACCGCCGCGGCGAGTGCGGGGCCCGCAATTCCGCCGCCGACAATGGCGATGTCGACTGCCGGGTCGAACACGGGTTCAGCGAACGCCGGCGACGGGATCGACTTCCTGCCGCACCGGCGGATACGACATGATGTACGCGTAAATGTCCGCCAGGTCGGACTCGGTCATCTTCGCGTACTCACTCCACGCGTGCTGGGTCTGGTAGCCGACGTCTTCGACCGGGATGCGCGCGTCCTCGTAAGCCTTGAAGCGCGCGATGAACTGTTCGACGGTCCAGCCGCCGATGCCGGTCTCCGGATCGGCGGAGATGTTGGACGAATAGACTTTCTGCCCGGCGGCGATCAGCGAGAATCCGCCGCCGAACCGCTTGTCCTCGTAGGGCTGCATGCGCTCGTTGACCGGCGTGTGACAAAACCGGCAGCCGGCGATCAGTGCCAGGTATTTGCCGCGTGATACCGGGTCGTCACGATCGATCTGCCACGGATCGGCGGGCCTGATGCGCGAGTGCGAGATGAACGTCATCAGCGAGCTCATGCGCCGACCGCTGTAGTCGGCCTCGATCGGCTCGAGCGTGCGCAGGTAGGCGATGATCGAATAGACGTCCTCGGTCTCGAGATGCAGGTAAACGTCGAACGGCATGATGGGGAAGAATCCGTACCCGTCCTTGTGCAGACCGCTGATGATCGCGCGGTAGATCTCGCCGTCGCTCCAGTCGCCGAGGTGGTACGGCGTGATATTCGGCGAGATCAGTTTGCCGGACACGCCGACGCTCTCGTCGTACACCTCGCCGCCCTTGCCGAGCATGCCGGGCTTCGGTGGGCCGCCGAACAGCGACCAGTCACGCTCCGAATGGCAGTAGACGCAGCCGAATACGGCGTTCGCCAGGTACTCGCCCCGCGCGATGCGCTCCGGCGTGCGCTCGACTTCGATGTCAGCAACCGGTATGTCCGGCGGCAGGATCACGAAGAAGTAAACATACAGCGCCGCGATCCCGATGATCGCGATGCCGATAAGTCCGCCGAGAAGCGTGAGGATGGTCTTGAACACGATGAACTACGGGGTATACCAGATGGGTGAAGTGTACGCCCGCTCCTG
>JBFFQZ010000262.1:0-4689 GCA_041573235.1 Sulfitobacter sp.
CGGCCTCTTGTTGTGGTGGCGTCTCCGAGGTCTCGACCCGGCCCCATGGGCCGCGCATTTCGGCAAAACCGTCGGGCGCCTGTGCCTGCGCGGCGGTGTGGCGCGCGCCCCCGGAGGGGCGGTCCATCTGATAGACCCGCGCCGGTCCCTGCGGCTCTGGGCGCATCGCGCCCAGCGTGGCATCCGCCACGGTCGAGGACGCGCGGTGGCCCGCATTCGCCAACCCGTG
This sequence comes from Sulfitobacter sp., assembly GCA_041573235.1. Lineage (GTDB taxonomy): Bacteria > Pseudomonadota > Alphaproteobacteria > Rhodobacterales > Rhodobacteraceae > Sulfitobacter. The sequence continues at coordinate 230 of JBFFQZ010000262.1, forward strand.
CCGCAGCGCCGAGACGATCAGCCCCCGCACCACGCCGGGATCGCGAAACCGCACCTCGGATTTGGCAGGGTGGACGTTCACGTCCACCAGCGTGGGGTCGCAGTCGACGAACAGCGCGGCGGCCGGGTGCCGGTCGCGGCTGAGGAAATCGAAATAGGCCCCGCGCAGGGCGCCGATGAGCATCTTGTCCTTCACCGGACGGCCGTTCACGAACAGGTATTGCGCCACCGCGGAGCCGCGCGAATAGGTCGGCAGCGCGGCAAAGCCTGTCAGGTGAAACCCCTCGCGCTCGGCGTCGATGGGCAGGGCGTTCTCGGCGAAATCCTTGCCCAGAACCTGCCGCAACCGGCCGTGCAGCGCATCGAAAAGATCGCCCTGCTCGGCCTCGGCGCGGAATACCTCGCGGCCCGGCCCGTCGCCGGACACGTCCCGCAGGGTGAAGCGCACGAAGGGTTCGGCCATGGCAAGCCGTTTGATCACGTCCCCGATGGCCTGCGCCTCGGCCCGGTCCGTGCGCAGAAACTTGAGCCGCGCGGGCGTGGCATAGAACAGATCGCGCAGGGTGACGACAGTGCCCTGCGACATCCCCGCGGGCCTGACCGCCGCGTGCTGGCCTCCGGCGACGCTGATCTCGGCACCGTCGTGGCCCTGTGCGCGGCTGGCGATGGTCAGCCGCCCGACCGCGCCAAGCGACGGCAGCGCCTCGCCGCGAAAGCCGAAGGAGTGGATGTTCAACAGGTCCGAGCCGTCGATCTTGGAGGTTGCATGGCGCGACAGCGCCAGGGTCAGATCCGGCCCCGTCATGCCGCACCCGTCGTCCGTGACCCGGATCAGCGTCTTGCCACCATCGGCATAGTCCACCGTGATCCGCCGCGCGCCCGCGTCGATGGCGTTCTCAACCAGCTCCTTGACCGCAGAGGCCGGCCGTTCGACCACTTCGCCCGCGGCGATGCGGTTGACCGCAGCCTCGTCCAGCTGCCGGATCACCGGCTGAACAGCGCTTATCTTGGGGTTCATCTGTGACATGCCCCAACACCTAGCACAGTCACAGACGATTCTGAAAGCGCAGGGCGGCGGCATCGCCGCCTTTGTCGCACCACCGTCAGTGGCCGGTCGCGCCGCGGTACCAGGCAACGATCTGCGCGCGCTCATCGCCCTTCATATGGCTCAGGTTCGCGGGCGGCATGGCGTGGGTCAATCCGGCCTGCAGATAGATCTGCGGCGCGGCAAGCGCGATCTGATGCGCGGTCTCCAGCCGCACCCCCTTGGGCGGCCAATGCAGCCCCTCCCACGCGGGCTCTGCCGCATGGCACATCGAACAGCGGCCCATCACGATGTCCTGCACCGCGCCAAAGCCTTCGGCCTGCGCGAACCGCACCGCCGCACCCTGCGCCTCTTCCGGCTCGGCCGCCCGGAACGTCGGCGCGGTGGACAGCCAGACGATGACCACGAACAGCAGCGCCGTGGCCAGCAATGTCCAGTGCTTGCTGCCCTGCCGCGCGTGCAAGCTGTTGAAGTAATGCCGGATCGTCACCCCCATCAGGAACACCAGCGCGGCGATCAGCCAGTTCATCTGGCTCGCGAAGGCCAGCGGGTAATGGGTGCTCAGCATCAGGAAGATCACCGGCAGGGTGAGGTAATTGTTGTGCGTGCTGCGCTGCTTGGCGATCTTGCCGTATTTCGCATGCGGCGTGCGCCCTGCCTTGAGATCGGCCACCACGATGCGCTGGTTCGGCATGATGATGAAAAACACGTTCGCGCTCATGATCGTGGCGGTGAACGCCCCCAGATGCAGCAGCGCCGCCCGCCCCGAGAATACCGAGGTATAGAAATACGCCATCCCCACGAGGATCACATACAGCAGCAGCATCAGCCGCGTGTTGTCATCGCCAAAGCGGCTCTTGCACAGCGTGTCATAGGCCAGCCAGCCAAACCCGAGCGAGGCCAGCGAGATACCGATCGCCTGCCAGGTGGCAAGCATCGCCACCGCCGGATCCACGAGATAGAATTCGGCGCCGAGGTAATACACCAGCACCAGGAGCGCAAAACCCGACAGCCAGGTCGAATAGCTTTCCCACTTGAACCACACAAGGTCGTCCGGCATCTGGTCCGGTGCCACCAGGTACTTCTGCACGTGGTAGAACCCGCCGCCATGGACCTGCCATTCCTCACCGTCGGCGCCGGACTTGAGCGCGCGGTCCCGGTGCAGGCCCAGATCCAGCGCGATGAAATAGAACGAGCTTCCGATCCACGCGATGGCGGTGATCACATGAACCCAGCGGACCGCGAATTCGAGCCAGGCAAAAAGGGCAGCAAGATCGTACATGGGTGCTCCTGGAGTGAGTGAGGTCAACGGTATGGCGGTGCCCTGGGGCCGCGCGTCAGATTTCGTCAGGCAGCAGCAGGTTCAGCACGATGGCCACCAGCGCGGTCGGCGCGACGGCGGAAGTGGCGAGCGTCTTGACCACGCCCGGCAGGTACTGCACCGCCGTCGGCACAAGGTTCAGCCCAAGACCCGCCACCAGCGACACCGCGATGATGACCATGTTGCGCCGGTTCATGTCAACTTCGGTCAGCATGTTCAGCCCGGCGGCCGCGACCATGCCGAACATCACGATCACACCGCCGCCCAGCACGGGCAGCGGCATGGAGGCGATCACCGCGCCGATTTTCGGCACCAGCCCGCAGAGGATCAGCACCAGCGCGCCGATCGTCACCACGTGGCGGCTCATCATGCCGGTCATGCCCACGATGCCGACATTCTGGCTGAAAGAGGTGTTGGGCAAGCCGCCAAAGACGCCGGCGACCGCCGTGCCCAGACCATCAGCATAGGTCGCCCCGGCGATTTCGCGATCCGTGGCCTGCCGCCCGGCGCCCGCTTTCGTCGTCGCGGATGTATCACCAACCGTTTCAATCGCCGACACGACAGACACCAGCGTCACCGCAATCACCGCCCCCAGCGAAAACTCGAACCCATAGGGCAGCGGCACGACCTTCGTGATCCACGCCGCGCGTGCGACGCCGCCAAAGTCCACCATCCCGAACGCCAGCGCTACCAAATAGCCCGCGATCAGGCCCAGCAGGATCGCCGCATTGCTCAGCGCGCCGCGGGTAAAGAACTTCATCACCAGCGACACGACCACCACCGACAGCGCCACCGTCCAGTGCAGCAACGAGCCAAAGCTTTCCGCCTCCATCTGAAAGCTCGCGGCCCCGCCCGCGGCGTATTTGATCGCGACCGGTATCAGGTAGAGCCCTATCGCCAGGATCACCAGCCCGGTCACCAGCGGCGGGAACAGCCAGCGCAGGCGCTGGATCACGGCGCCCAGCAGGAAATGGATCACCCCGGCCACGATGCACGCGCTCAGCGCCACGCCAAGGCCCTGCGTCGCCGCGACCCCGGCCAGCACCCCCACAAAGGCAAAGCTGGTGCCCTGCATGATCGGCAGCCGCGCGCCCACCGGGCCGAATCCCACGGTCTGGAACAGCGTCGCCACCCCCGCGAACAGCATCGCCATCTGGATCAGATACACCTGCTCGGGCCCACCAAAGGCCAGCCCCGCAGCGCCCGCCACGATGATCGACGGCGTCACGTTCGACACGAACATCGCCAGCACATGTTGCAACCCGAGCGGCACGGCCTGAGCAAGCGGGGGCGTTTCATCGGGGTCGTCATAGACGCCCCCTTGCAGCAGATCTGACATCGGACTGTCCCCTTGGTGTCGGTCGAACCCCGCTCTGACGGCGGTGCGTTCAGGTTATGCGACCACGGTCACCGGCCGGGCAAGCAAAAACTCTTCGAGGTTGACCGTTTCGCCGATCCGGTCGACGACAGCGAAAATACCGGGCACGTGGAGCGGCGTCAGCACGCCGTGCCATGTGCCCCGGTGGATGTTCACACCCTGATGCGGCCGGGTCAGGAACGCCAGCGGCGGACCCGGTCGGCCTGCTTCATCGGGGGCCACGATCACCAGAAAGGGATGCGAGCTCATCGGCAGGAAGGCCTGACTGCCCTCGGGATGACGCTCCAGCAGATCGAAAGTATAGGGGAGGCTACGCGGCTCGGCGTGAAACAGGCTGATCCCCGCCCGTCCGTCCGGCCCGAAATCAAGCGCCGCGCGGTCATGGTAGCGCCCGCAGAGCCCGGCGTTGATCATCTTGTCGGGTGCGCCGGACGTGTCCAGCACGTCACCGAAGGGCGCGAACGCCGCCGCCGTCAGCGGCACACCCCGGATGACGCGGCTCATAGCGGCATGTGACGGTTCACGTCCTTGTAAAGCAGATAGCGGAACGGTGCGTCGCCGGTCGCCACGCAGGCCTGCGGGCAAAAGGCGCGCAGCCACATGAAATCACCCGCCACCACCGGCACCCAATCGCGGTTCAGCAAGTAATCGGCAGTGCCTTGCAGAACATAGAGCCCGTGCTCCATCACGTGGGTTTCCGCGAAGGGACTGCGCCCG
>JBFFQZ010000263.1:0-4678 GCA_041573235.1 Sulfitobacter sp.
AGGTTGTCGCGTGAATAGGTGTCGGTATGTCCAGTCGGCCCCAACATGATCTACCCCCTCAATGCGCCCAAGGTCTGGCGGGCGATCACGACGCGCTGCACGTCCGACGCGCCCTCATAGATCCGCAGTGCGCGGATCTCGCGGTACAGGCTTTCGACCATGATGCCGCTGCGCACACCGTCGCCTCCGTGCAGCTGCACCGCCTTGTCGATCACCTGCTGTGCGCGGTCGGTGGCAAAGAGCTTGGCCATCGCCGCCTCGCGCGTGACCCGCGGCGCGCCGCTGTCCTTGGTCCAGGCGGCCCGGTAGACCAGCAGCGCCGAGGCATCCACATCCACCGCCATGTCCGCGATGTGGCCCTGCACCATCTGCAGCTCCGCCAGCGGCGCGCCCTGCACGTGCCGGGTCGATACCCGTGCCACGGCTTCGTCCAGCGCGCGGCGCGCAAAGCCCAGCGCGGCGGCAGCCACCGTCGAGCGGAACACGTCCAGCACCGACATCGCGATGCGAAACCCCGCCCCCGGCGCGCCCAGCAACGCGGAGGCCGGGATGCGGCAGTCGTCGAAGCGCAGCGTGGCCAGCGGGTGCGGCGCCATCACCTCAAGCCGCTCGGCAATCGTCAAGCCCGGCGTGTCGGCGGGCACGATGAAGGCCGACAGCCCCTTGGCCCCCGGCCCCTCGCCGGTGCGCGCAAAAACCGTGTAGACATCCGCGATGCCGCCGTTGGAAATCCAGGTCTTTTCCCCGCTCAGCACATATTCATCTCCGTCGCGCGTCGCGGTCATGGAGGAGTTCGCCACATCCGAACCCGATTGCGGCTCGGTCAGCGCAAAGGCAGAAATCGCCTGTCCGGCGCGGGTTCGCGTCAGCCAGTCGTGTTTCTGCGCATCGGTCCCGAACAGCGAAATCGCCCCGGTGCCCAGCCCCTGCATCGCAAAGGCGAAATCGGCCAGCCCGTCATGGCGCGCCAGGGTTTCGCGGATGATGCACAGACTGCGCACATCAAGTTGCCCGTCGAGCGCGCCGGAATGCAGCAGCCAGCCCCCCTCGCCCATGGCGCGCACCAGATCGCGGCACGCCTGGTCAGTGTCCGAATGGTCGATACCGCCCAGGTTCTTTGCCGCCCATGCATCCAGTTCATCCGCCAGCGTGCGGTGACGGTCGGTGAAGAAAGGCCAGTCGAGAAAGCTGCGATCCGACATCAGTTGCCCTCGAACACCGGTTTTTCCTTGGCGACGAAGGCGTTGTAGGCGCGTTCGAAATCTCCGGTCTGCATGCAGATGGCCTGGGCCTGCGCCTCGGCCTCGATGGCCTGCTCGATGGACATGGACCATTCCTGAACCAGCATCGTCTTGGTCATCATGTGGCCGAAATTCGGGCCCGCGGCGATGCGCGCAGCCATGTCGGACGCCGCCTGTTCCAGCTCGGCGCCCGGGACCAGGCGGTTGTAGAACCCCCAGCGCTCGCCCTCGTCGGCGCTCATCGCACGACCGGTATAGAGCAGATCCGCCGCGCGGCCCTGCCCGATGATGCGCGGCAGGATCGCACAGGCGCCCATGTCACAGCCCGCCAGCCCCACGCGGGTGAACAGAAAGGCGCATTTCGCCTCAGGCGTCGCGATCCGCAGGTCAGACGCCATGGCGATGATCGCCCCCGCGCCGACGCAGATGCCGTCGATGGCGGCGATGATCGGCTTGCCGCAATTGACCATCGCCTTGACCAGATCGCCGGTCATGCGGGTGAAGTGCAGCAACTCCTTCATGCTCATCCGGGTGAGTGGACCGATGATGTCATGCACATCCCCGCCCGAGCTGAAATTGCCGCCGTTCGAGTTGAAGACCACGGCCTTGACGTCGTCGGCATAGGCCAGATCGCGGAACCAGTCGCGCAGCTCGGCGTAGCTGTCGAAGGTCAGCGGGTTCTTGCGCTCGGGTCGGTCGAGGGCGACGTGGGCGATGCCCTCGGAAATCGTGAGCTTGAAATGAGAAACGTCGGTGCGCATCAGGTGTCCTTCATCAATGAGCGGGCCAGACCGTCCAGACGGTGAGCCAGCGTGTTTGCTTCTTCCTGGGTGAAATCGCCCAGCATCCCGTCAATCCACGCTTCGTGCGCGCGGGCCTGACGGGCAAATTCCTCGTGGCCCTTCCGGGTCAGCCGCACCAGCGAGGCGCGCCGGTCGCCCGGCACCGCAACCCGGACCACATGGCCGTCCTCGGCCAGCCGGTCGATGATGCCCGTCACATTGCCGTTCGAGACGCGCAGCGTATCCGAGAGCTTGCTCATCTTCATGCCCTCGGCGTTGCGCGACAGGGCGGCCATCACGTCAAAGCGCGGCAGGGTCGTGGCGAATTCCGTGCGCAGCTTTTCACGCAGCGCGCTTTCGATGTGGCGCGTCGTCTTGAGCAGGCGCAGCCAAAGACGCAGACGGTCCTTCGAAGCGGGCTCGGTCGGGGTGGGCACTGACGGGGCGGTCATATCTCGCCTCCCGTCAGGTTGAGCGTATGGCCGTTGACCGACCGCGCGGCGTCCGAGCACAGCCAGAGCGCCGCCCCCGCGACTTCATCCACCTGGATGAAGCGTTTCTGCGGGTTGCCTTTCTGCAGGGATTTCGCCGCGTCCGCTTCGGACATGCCGGTTTTCACAACGATGTTGGCCAATGATTTTTCCAGCATCGGCGTTTCGACAAACCCCGGACAGATGGCATTCACGGTGATCCCCGTCGGGGCAAGCTCGAGCGACAGGGCACGGGTCAGGCCGACCACCCCATGCTTGGCCGCGCAATAGCCCGCAACATAGGGATACCCCTTCAGCCCGGCCGTGGAGGCGATGGCGATCATCTGCCCGGACTGCGCATTCTTCATGTCGTCCAGTGCCGCCTGAAAACAATTAAAGACGCCGATCAGGTTCACGTCGAGCATTGCGCGCAGGCTGTCCACGCTCATCCTTGCAAAGGGCTCGCTGTCGGCCGCGCCGGCATTGGCGATCACGGTGGTGATGGGGCCGCGTTCGGCGCGGGCCGCATCGTAGGCCGCGCGCACCGCCACAGGGTCGGTGACATCGCAGACCCGGTAGGGCAGGCCCTGCCCCGCCAGCGGTTCTTCGCGGCGGCCCATGATGGTGACGGCGTGGCCCGCATCGGCAAAGGCGTGGGCGGTTGCGGCCCCCACCCCGGAGCCGCCGCCGGTGATCACCACATGGCTCATACCGCGCCCGCCATTTCCGTTTCGCGGTCCGCAATCCGCCACGCCTGATCGCGCCCGGCCTCGTACGGCTGCGGCCATTTTTCCTGCCGGTCGCCGATGGCGGCACCCGCATGCAGCGTCCAATAGGGATCGGACAGATGCGGCCGCGCAAGGCATACCAGATCGGCGCGGCCCGCCATCAGGATGGAATTGACGTGATCTGGCTCGAAGATGTTGCCGACCGCCATCGTCCGTATCCCCGCCTCGTTGCGGATCCGGTCAGAAAACGGCGTCTGGAACATGCGCCCGTAGACCGGCTGTGCCTCGGTCGAGGTCTGCCCCGCGGACACGTCGATGATGTCGGCACCCGCCGCCTCGAAGGCGCGCGCGATCAGCACCGCCTCTTGCGGGGTGACGCCATCGTCGCCCGCCCAGTCGCTGGCCGAGATCCGCACCGCCATCGGCTTGGGGTCAGGCCAGGCGGCGCGCATGGCGCGAAACACCTCGAGCGGATAGCGCAGCCGGTTTTCCAGCGTCCCGCCATAGTCGTCGCGCCGCCGGTTCGACAGCGGCGAGATGAACGACGAGATCAGGTAACCATGGGCGGCGTGCAGCTCGATCATGTCAAAGCCCGCGCGGTCGGCCATCTGTGCGGCCTCGACGAAGGCGGCGGTGACGCGGTCCATGTCGGTCCGGTCCATCGCTTTTGGCACGGCGTTTTCGTCTGACCACGCAATGTCAGACGCAGAGATCAGCGGCCAATTCCCATCTTTCAACGGCCTGTCCATGCCCTCCCATCCGATGCGGGTCGAGCCTTTGCGACCGGCGTGGCCAATCTGGCAACAGGTCATCGCGTCGGTTTCGGCATGGATGAAATCGTTCAGGCGCGCCCAGGCCGCTTCGTGTTCGGGGGCATAGAGACCGGGGCAGCCGGGCGTGATCCGCCCATCGGCTCTGACGCAGGTCATTTCGGTATAGATCAGGCCCGCGCCACCTTTGGCCCGCTCGCCATAGTGGATCAGGTGCCAATCCGTTGGCGCGCCCTCGACGGCCTTGTATTGCGCCATGGGCGAGACAACGATGCGGTTTTTCAGGTGCATGTCGCGCAGCCTGAACGGGGCGAACATCGGCGCGCGTGGCGCCTCGTTGACCTGCTCACCGGCGCCATCATTGACCTGCACATGGGCCTTTTGCTGAAACCAGCGCTCCGCCGACGCCAGCCAGCCAGAGTCACGCGCACGCAGGTTTTCGTGGCTGATCCGCTGACTGCGGGTCAGCAGCGAATAGTTCAGCTGCACCGGATCGAGATGCAGATACCGCTCTACGTCCTCGAACCATTCGACCGAATTGCGGGCGGCAGATTGCAGGCGCAAGACCTCGAGCCGACGCTCGCTCTGGTACTTGTCGAAGGCGGCCTCGAGCGTCGGTTCGTTGACGATGTAATCGGCCAGCGCGATCGCGCTTTCCAGCGCCAGCTTGGTGCCCGACCCGATGGA
>JBFFQZ010000264.1:0-4663 GCA_041573235.1 Sulfitobacter sp.
AAGCTCAGCGAGCAGGAAGACGGCATCGCCGCTACCCTGATCGACATCCCCGGCACGCCTTCGGTCGACATGACCATAGCGGCGCGCGGGCCGCTGAACGATCTGGTGACCGATCTGCAAATCGACACCGACGGGCAGGAACGTCTGGCCGGGCAGGTGACGCTGATCACCGAAGGCGACGCCGCCGATCCGGACCGCCGCATCGTGGCCGACATCGGCGGCGACATCACGGCGGTCATCCTGCCCCAGTACCGTGACTTTTTCGGCACCTCCGTGGCGCTCCGGGCCAACACCCTGATCGAAGCGGGCGGCGCGATCGAGGTCGGCGACCTGTCGTTGCAGGCCGCGGCGGTGGATCTGACGGGCCGTGTGCGGATCTCGGCGGAAAAATGGCCTGCGTTCATCGACCTGTCGGGCACCGTGGCCAGCGCCGATGGCACGCCCGTGCTGCTGCCCGGGGGCGGCGGAACCGTGACGGTCGGGCGTATCGGGCTGAACGTGAAATATGACGTGTCTGATGCGGACACCTACGCGGCGGTGTTTGACATCACAGATCTGAATACCGGCGCTGGCAGGGTGACGGAAACGACGCTGCGCTCGACTGGCACGTTGACCGGTGCGGGGGGCGGCGTGGGCCGCCTGGCGGGTGCCGTGACCTTTGACGCGCAGGGCGTAGCACTCAGCGATCCGGCCCTTGCCGAGGCGCTGGGCACGCGCATTGACGGCACCACGGACATCAGCTTTGTGTCCGGACAGCCCTTCCGGATCACCGGGCTTGATCTCAAGGGCACCGACTATGGCCTGCGCGGCGACGTGGCGATCAATGGCGCGGGCGCGGGGCTGGAAACCGAGCTCGACGCGCGCCTTGTGGCCTCTGACCTGTCGCGTTTCTCGGCGCTGGCCGGACGCGAACTTGACGGTGCCACGGCGCTGACGCTCAAGGGCAGGGTCACGCCGCTCAGCGGGGCGTTCGACCTGCAGGCCGAGGGCACCGCCGAGAACATCCGCACCGGCATCGCGCAGGCGGATGCGCTGTTGGAGGGGACCACGAACCTGACCATGACGGCCATCCGCAATGAGAACGGCACCTTCCTGCGCGGGCTTGAACTGAGCAATGGCGCGCTGCTGTTCACCGGCGCGGCAGAGCTTGCCAGCGCCAACAGCCGCGTCGATGCCGAGGTGATCCTGCGCGACATCGCAACCGTGCTGCCGCAATACGAGGGCCGGGTGAAAGTGACCGGAACGGCGGTGCAGGATGCGGTCGGCTGGCGCGTGGATGTGGTCTCGGAGGGGCCCTATGACGCAGCGCTCACGCTGGGCGGTCTGGCCACGGGGCCGGACGCGCAGCTTGACTTCACTGCCCGCATTCCACAGGTGAAACCCTTTGCCGCGCAGCTGGACGGGCCGCTCGAGGCCGAAGGCTCGTTGCGCCAGACGCCGCAGGGCTGGTTGTTGCAGACCGACGCCTCGGGTCCGTTCGACGCGCAGGCGGGGGTCAACGGGCTGATCACGCCCGCGCTCGACATCGCCTTCGACGCCAGCCTGCCCGAAGTCGGCGTGCTGGCCCCGCAGATCAAAGGCCCGCTCAAGGCCCGGGGACGCCTGCGCCAGACCGACACCGGCTTCCAGATCGAAACCGATGCATCGGGCCCCTACGACGCGACGGCCTCTGTGACCGGTGCGTTGACGCCTGCGGTCGATGTCCGGTTTGACCTGTCGCTGCCCGACGTGCGGCCGCTTGTACCACAAGCCCGCGGTCCGCTCAGCGCGACCGGCAAGCTGCGTCAGACCGACGCCGGATTTTTCGTGGAGACGGAGGCAACCGGACCCTTTGGCGCGCGCGCCCTCGTCGAGGGGCTGGCAACCGGGCCGGACATGTCGCTGAGATTTGATGTATCGGTGCCCGATTTGGCACCTCTGGTCCCCGGGGTCAGCGGACCTTTTGCCGCGCAGGGGATGCTCTGGCAGACGCCGCAGGGCCTGTCGATCGACACCGATGCCACCGGCCCCTACAGCGCGCGGGCTGCGGTGCGCGGGGTGGTGACCGGGCAGGACGCGGGTGTGGATTTCTCGCTGGCCGTGCCGGACGTGGGACAGCTGGTGCCGGGCATCAACGGACCTCTCGATGTCACCGGCGATGCGGGCAAGACCCCGCAAGGTTGGCGCGTCAGCACCGACGTCAGCGGGCCGTCCGGCACCCGCGCGGCCATCAGTGGGCTGGTGGGCGATGACGGGCGGCTCGACATCGGCATCAACGGCACGGCGCCGCTGGGGCTTTCCGCGCCGTTCATCGCGCCGCGTGTGTTGAACGGGATTGCGGCCTTTGATCTGACCGTCGATGGGCCGCCGACACTGGACTCGCTCAGCGGGACAATCAGCACCTCGGACGGCATGCTGACCGTGCCCAACGCGCGCCTCGCGCTGGAGCAGGTTGCGGCCGACATCCGTCTTGGCAACAGCCGCGCCACCTTCGACATCACCGGCAATGCGACCAGCGGCGGGCGGCTGGCGATCGACGGTGACGTCGGGCTGACCGGGGCGTTGCCCGCTGATATCGGCATCAGGCTCGACCGTCTGGGGCTAATCGATCCGCGCCTGTACAGCACCACGGTGAGCGGCGCGATCCGCGTGGCCGGACCGCTTGTCGGCGGTGCGCGGATTTCCGGCGACCTTGCCATCGGCGAGACAAATGTCACCGTGCCCTCGACAGGTCTGACCAGTATCGGCGACATTCCCCCGATCACCCATCTCGGCGGACCGGCCAATGCGCAACTCACCCGCAGCCGCGCCGGAGTGACCGGGGCCGACGGTACAGAAAGCCCGGTGTCCCGTGGCCCGACCGGTCCGGGCTTTGGCCTCGACATCCGGGTGAACGCGCCGGGCCGCATCTTTGTGAGGGGCAGGGGGCTGGACGCGGAACTTGGCGGCAACCTGCTGATCTCGGGGACCACCAACGCCATCGTCTCCTCAGGCCGGTTCGAGCTTGCGCGCGGGCGGCTCGACATCCTCGGCAAACGCTTTGATCTCGTGGAAGGGTCTGCCCAGTTCCAGGGGGATTTCATCCCCTACATCCGCTTCGTGTCGACCACCTCGACCGCGGCGGGCGAGGTCAGCGTGATCGTGCAGGGCCGGGCGGACGCGCCAGAAGTCTCGTTCGCAAGCAGCCCCGCCGCGCCGCAGGACGAGGTGCTGGCGCAGCTGCTCTTTGGCCGCAACATCTCGGAGATATCTGCGTTCCAGGCGTTGCAGCTGGCCAATGCCGTGGCCACGCTGGCCGGGCGCGGCGGTACGGGGGTCGTCGGCACCCTGCGCGACCGCTTCGGTCTGGACGATCTGGACGTGACCACGACCGAGGAAGGCGAAACCGCCCTGCGCGTGGGGAAATATGTCACGGATAACATCTATACGGATGTCACCGCCGCTTCTGACGGCACCGGAGAGGTGTCGCTGAACATTGACCTGACGACCAGCATCAAGGGCCGGGCGACACTGGAATCCGACGGGAATTCCTCGGTCGGGCTGTTTTTCGAAAAGGATTACTGATCCGGCGCGAAACGCCCGAACCGGCCACGCTTGAACAGCAGCCCGTCGCGTTCGTCGGGGTGCATCGCGACCGAGGTGATCTGGCCCAGGATGATCGAATGATCGCCCGCCGGATGCACAGCGTATGTATCACAGTGAAACGTGGCAAGACAGCCGCGCAGCGTGGGGGCACCGTTGGGTCCAACATCCCATACATAGCGCTCGAAATCGTGACCCTGTCCGGAAAAATGCCGGGCCACGTCGACCTGGTCGGCGCTCAGCACGTGAATGCAAAAGGCGGCTGTCCCGGCAAAGGCGTCATGGCGTTTCGATGTGCGCGCGGCAGACCACAGGACAAGCGGTGGATCGAGAGACACCGAGGAAAAGGAATTCGCCGTTATTCCCAAGGGACCCATGTCCGTCTGCGTGGTCATCAGCGCCACACCGGTGCCAAATTGCCCCAGTGCGCGACGCAGTTCGCCGACGCGGCCGGTATCGGGTACGAAACTTTGCATGTCTTTCTCCATCGGGGACCGGTGCCATGGGAGGGGGCAGTTTGTCTAGGGTCCGTGGCGTGGCACCGCTGCCCATGGGCGTGACATAGCGCGCAGGCGCGAAAGGAAATGCCCTGCACCGCAGCTTTTCGCGCTCTGCGGCGCTGGGGCGGGGCACGTCATGGGGGCGCTTTGGGGGATAGGCGCATTTCCACCTGTGCGCCGGATGCCGAAGGAATCTCTTGCATTGCGAGCGCAATCAACCTATCTGATGAATTGCAAAGTATACAATACGTTCAGCTGCTCCATTCGGCCCAGTCTATCGAAATTGTCTTGACTGCGCCGACGTGCCGCATAGTGCGGGCACGATAAATAAGGAGAACGACGATGGCTACTGGCACCGTCAAATGGTTTAACTCAACAAAAGGCTTCGGCTTTATCGCGCCCGATGGCGGCAGCAAAGACGTGTTCGTGCACATCTCTGCCGTTGAACGCGCTGGTCTGACCGGCCTGGAAGACAACCAGAAAGTGACTTTCGACATCGAAGCTGGCCGTGATGGCCGCGAAAGCGCGTCGAACCTCGCACTGGCCTAAGGCTTCTGCTTGAAGGATCGGCCCGCAACAGGGCCATGATCCTGACGAAATAG
>JBFFQZ010000265.1:0-4647 GCA_041573235.1 Sulfitobacter sp.
GCCCGGGTCGATCTGGCTCGACAGCAGGATCTGCTTGTCATCGGCCATCACCTCTTCGAGGGCGCGCACGGATTTGTCACGGCCCACGAACAGCGGGACGATCATATGGGGGAATACGACGATATCGCGCAGTGGAAGTACGGGATAGCTCGCGTTCAGAGGCTCTAACATGCTCTTTTCCTTATCATGGCAAAACAGCTCTGGTCCCTCCTGGAGGCAACCGCTGGCCGTTTCCTGTCTTGGGAGGGTAATTGGGGACCCTCGCCGCCTGTTTCAATAGTTCTGCGCTTCCTCTTCGGAGGCTTGCCCCTAACATGAAGCGAACCAACTGCCTCGGCAACCTCGGAGTCGTCGGGGTTTGACGGAAATTTGCGCTAGTCGCGCGCGGACAGAACAAATTCCCGTTACGAAAGCCATCATGTTACAATCGTCATCAGAATCACATTATAATGTAACGCTCGACTTGATCCGCCCCCCCATCTGCGCTAAGGACGCAACGAAATAAACTTAACGGAGATCCCCCATGCCCAACGCCCTTATCTGCGATGCTGTCCGCACACCGATCGGACGTTACGGTGGCGCATTGTCATCGGTGCGGGCCGATGATCTCGCGGCGGCGCCACTGGCCGCGCTGATGGCGCGCAACCCTTCTGTCGACTGGGCACAGGTGGATGACGTGGTGATGGGATGCGCCAACCAGGCGGGCGAGGACAACCGCAATGTAGCGCGGATGGCCGCACTGCTGGCCGGACTGCCGATCGACGTGCCGGGGATCACGGTGAACCGGCTGTGCGCGTCGGGGCTGGACGCGGTCGGACAGGCCGCACGGGCGATCCGCGCGGGCGACATGGATCTGGCCATCGCGGGCGGCGTCGAAAGCATGAGCCGCGCGCCCTTCGTGATGCCCAAGGCCGAGGCCGCCTTTGCCCGCGCCAACGCGGTCTATGACACGACAATCGGGTGGCGCTTCGTGAACCGCAAAATGCACGACACCTACGGCACCGACAGCATGCCCCAGACCGCCGACAACGTGGCCGAGGATCATGGCGTCAGCCGCGCGGACCAGGACGCCATTGCCCTGCGCAGCCAGCAACGCTGGGCGGCGGCAGACGCGGCCGGCGTCTTTGCACAGGAGATCGCTCCGGTCAGCATTCCCCAGCGCAAGGGAGATCCGAAGATCGTCGACCGCGACGAACACCCACGGCCCCAGACCGATGCGGCCGCTCTGGCAAAACTGCGCGGCATCAACGGCCCGGACAAGACGGTGACGGCGGGCAATGCCTCTGGCGTGAACGACGGCGCGGCGGCGATGCTGATCGCCTCGGAAGAGGCCGCGGCGGCGCAGGGGCTGACCCCCATGGCGCGGGTCGTGGCCATGTCCGCCGCGGGCGTCGCGCCGCGCGTGATGGGCATCGGCCCCGTGCCCGCCGCACAGAAAGTGCTGCAGCGCGCGGGCCTGACCATCGACCAGATGGACGTGATCGAGCTGAACGAAGCCTTCGCCTCGCAGGGGATCGCCACGCTGCGCGCGCTTGGCGTGGCCGACGATGCGGCGCATGTGAACGCCAACGGCGGCGCCATCGCGATCGGCCACCCGCTGGGCATGTCCGGTGCGCGGCTGGTGTTGACAGCGGCCTACCAGCTGCAGCGCACCAAAGGCCGCTATGCGCTGTGCTTCATGTGCGTGGGCGTCGGTCAAGGCGTGGCGCTGGTGCTTGAACGGGTGTGATGTGGTATGATCCGCCTCGCTGGTCAGTGGCGCGGAGCACGGCTGGCCGGGGCGGACTGCTCCGAAAGAACGCGAAGGAGGATTGCTCATGTATGCACAGATGGTGAAATCCACCGGCGAAGGGGTCCGGTCGCTCGAAGAGATGGGCCCGGTCGAACGGGCCTTTCAGGAACGCATCGACGCGGGCGGCAAGATCGAGCCGAAGGACTGGATGCCCGAGGGATATCGCAAGAACCTCATTCGCCAGATCGGCCAGCATGCGCATTCCGAAATCGTGGGCCAGCTGCCCGAGGGCAACTGGATCACCCGCGCGCCCACGCTCGAGCGCAAGGCGATCCTGCTGGCCAAGGTGCAGGACGAGGCGGGCCATGGGCTGTATCTCTACTGTGCAGCGGAAACGCTGGGCATCACCCGCGACGAGATGTTCGAAGCGCTGCACGAGGGGCGGATGAAATATTCGTCGATCTTCAACTATCCGACGCTGACATGGGCCGACATGGGCGCGGTCGGTTGGCTGGTGGATGGCGCCGCGATCATGAACCAGGTGCCGCTGCAGCGCACCTCCTACGGGCCCTATGCGCGGGCCATGGTACGGATCTGCAAGGAGGAATCCTTTCATCAGCGGCAGGGGTTCGACATCATGCTGAAGATGGTGAACGGCACCGATGCCCAACGCCGCATGGCGCAGGACGCGTTGAACCGGTTCTGGTATCCCGCGCTGATGATGTTCGGCCCCTCGGACAAGGACAGCGTGCATTCCGCGCAATCCATGGCGTGGAAGATCAAGATGAACACCAACGACGAGCTGCGCCAGAAATTCGTCGACCAGACCGTGCCGCAGGCGCGATACCTCGGCCTCACCATCCCCGACGAGACGCTGACCTGGAACGAGGAAAAGGGCGGCCATGATTTCGCCGAACCCGACTGGAGCGAGTTCTTCGAGGTGCTCAAGGGCAACGGGCCGTGCAACCACGACCGCCTGTCGACACGCAAGCAGGCGTGGGAGGACGGCGCATGGGTCCGCGACGGCATGCTGGCCCACGCAAGAAAGACCCGCGCGGCGCAGGTCGCGGCGGAATGAACGCCGCGCAGCCCCCGCACCCCGGCCCGGCGGGCACATGCCCCCCCGCGCCCGACACAGGAGACAACCGATGAGCAGCCCCTCTGCCTCCGCCTATGAAAAGACCGACACGTCCGACACCGCCCCCCGCCGCACCGGCGAATGGCCGCTGTTCGAGGTGTTCATCCGCGGCCAGCACGGCCTGAGCCACCGGCATGTCGGATCGCTGCACGCGCCCGACGCGGCGACGGCGATCCGCAACGCGCGCGACGTCTACACCCGCCGCGCCGAAGGTGTCTCGATCTGGGTGGTCGAGGCCGAGGCCATCCACGCGTCTTCTCCCGGCGACAAGGAGGCGCTCTATGACCCGGCCAACGACAAGGTCTACCGCCACCCCACGTTCTTTGACGTGCCCGACGAAGTGGGCCACATGTGATGTCCAGCGAGGCGCTGTTTCAGGGGCTTTTGCGGCTGGGCGACAACACGCTGGTGCTGGGGCACCGGGTGTCAGAATGGTGCGGCCGTGCGCCGGTGCTGGAAGAGGACATCGCGCTGGCGAACACCGCGCTGGACCTGATCGGACAGACGCAGATGTGGCTGGGCTACGCCGCCGAGATAGAGGGCGCGGGACGCTCTGCCGATGACCTTGCCTTCCTGCGCGATGCCTGGGATTTTCGCAACATCCTGATGGTCGAACGGCCAAATCTCGACTTTGGCCACACAATGATGCGGCAGTTCCTGTTCGATGCATGGCACCGCCTGGCGCTTGAGGCGATGACCCGTTCGACCGATCCGCGCATCGCGGAGATCGCGGCGAAGGCGGTCAAGGAGGCGACCTATCACCTTGAGAGGTCGGCCGAAACGGGTGTCGCGCTGGGCGACGGCACGGCCCTGAGCCATGACAAGATGCAGGCGGCGCTGACCCTTCTGTGGCCCTACGTGGGCGAGATGTTCGCCAGTGACGCGATCGACGCGACGCTGGCGGCGCAGGGCCTGCTGCCCGACCCCGAAGGCCTGCGCGCCGACTGGGAGGCGGCCGTGCGCGACACGCTCGACCGCGCGACCCTCGCGGTGCCCGAAGACCGCTTTGCCCACAGGGGCGGGCGAACCGGCACGCAACATACCGAACACCTTGGCCACCTGCTGACGCAGATGCAGTGGTTGCAGCGGGCCTATCCGGGGGCGCAATGGTAGGCTCCGGGGCTCATCCCCGCGCGACGCCCGAAATACAGACGATCTGGGGCTGGCTGGACGACGTGCCCGATCCCGAAATCCCGGTCATCTCGGTGGTTGATCTGGGCATCATACGGGACGTCAGATGGGACGGCGATGTGCTGGAGGTGGCGATCACGCCGACCTACTCGGGCTGTCCGGCCACATCTGTCATCGCTCGCGATGTCGAAACCGCCCTGCGCGAGCACGGCATCGATAAGATCCGCCTGAAACAACAGCTCTCGCCGCCCTGGACCACGGACTGGCTCAGCGAAAAGGGCGCGGCGCGGCTGCATGCCTACGGGATCGCACCGCCCTCGCCCGCCGGGGGGCCTGCGGCCTGCCCGCGCTGCGGCTCGGCAGAGGTGCAGAAGGTGTCGCAGTTCGGCTCAACGCCCTGCAAGGCCCATTGGCGCTGCCTGAGCTGCCTCGAACCCTTCGACTATTTCAAATGCATCTGAGGTGTCCCCATGGCGCGTTTCCATCCCCTGACCGTCACGGACGTCCGCAAAACCATCCGCGATGCGGTGGTCGTCAGCCTGAAGGCGCCTGTTGGCGCGGATTTCGACTTTGTCCAGGGCCAGTATCTGACGTTCCGCCGCGAGTTTGACGGCGAGGAATTGCGCCGCTCCTATTCGATCTGCGC
>JBFFQZ010000266.1:0-4637 GCA_041573235.1 Sulfitobacter sp.
ATTCCGCGGCATCTTCGATAGTGACCAGACGTTCGTTGTGCGGAATATAGCTCGACAACGCGTTGAGCATCGTCGTTTTACCAGAACCGGTCCCGCCGGAGACGACAATGGAAACCTTGCTTTCGACCGCGGCAGCAAGCAAATCTGCCATGCCCTGCGCAAGAGCGTTGTTCTCGACAAGCCTGTCCAACGAAAACGGTTTCTTGGAGAACTTGCGAATGGACACCTGCGGCCCATCAACAGCAACAGGTCGCACGGCAACATTCACACGCGACCCGTCCTGCAAACGCGCATCAACCAGTGGCGACGATTCATCGACACGCCGCCCCACGGCCGCAACGATCTTGTTCACGATCCGCATCAGGTGCGCTTCGTCCTTGAACCGGACAGGCGTGGTTTCAATCATCCCCCTGCGCTCGATAAAGACGGTCCCTGACCCGACGATCAGGATATCCGAAATGGTGTCATCCGCCAGCAAGGGCTCAAGCGGACCAAGGCCCAGCATCTCATCCCCGATATCCGAAATCAGCGCGTCCAGTTCCGTGGCATTCAGGGGAAACTTGTTCTCTTTGGCATAGGCCCTGACAAGCGGTTTCAGTTCCTCGTGAATTTCATCCTGCTCCATCGTATCCAGGATCGACAGATTGATCTTGTCCAGGAGGTAGCGGTGAAGCGCGACCCTTTGTTCGACAAAATCGGGGCCCTGCTTCTTCGTGGCATCAAGCGGCGGTGGCTCTTTGACAGCGTAGCTCTTGAGCTTCAGAACCTCGCCATCTGGCGTTGTTTCCGGCTCTTCTGCGCCTGTTTTTCGAAAAAATCGACCTGCCATCAGACCATTCCAATTCTACTAGTAGACTACGACCTTGGTGCCGGATTTCACCTTGGTGAAAAGTTCCATCACGTCTGCATTCGTCAGACGAAAGCAACCGGATGTCTCATACGCACCGACAGTACCCGCACTGTTGGTTCCGTGAATACGGTAAAGCGTGTCCCGCCCGTTTGAGAACAGGTATATTGCCCGCGCCCCAAGGGGGTTATATGGCCCCGGCGGCACGTGCTGAGGCAAAGACGGGTCGCGCTGGCGCATCGCGGACGGTGGGCGCCAATCGGGCCATTCCGCCTTTCGGCCAACATAGGTGGTGCCTGTCCAAGAAAAGTCCTCGCGCCCGACTGAAACGCGGTACTTTTCGGCCTTGCCGCCGGCAAGCACCCGCAACAATGTCCGATCATCGTTTGAGATGATGATTGTACCGCTTTTTTCGTCACCGGTGTAGGGGACGATACGCATTGTGCGTTCCCCGTGGCTTCGCGGGATTTTCTTGACTTCTGCATGGGCCGGTGCGGCCGAAATCAATGCCAGAACTGAAACGGCACGCGTCATGAATTCTCTACGCTTCATTGCGACTGCCTTTGTTCTTTGCGCCAACAAAATCCATCCTCTTCATGTATTTTGTCAAGGCTTTCAAATAGGATGCGCGGCTTGACACTTCGCGCGGCAACACCCCGCGATCAATCGCTTCGCCGTGCAGCGAGCTGTCCAACGGAAGATAGGAAAAGCTTTCGCCATCCATCAGTTCTTTGAGTTTGCGCGTCGGAATCCTTGCCCGGAACAATCCACCTGTTTTCTTGTTGAACAGGACATGCAGCGGAAAATCCTTGCCTCGCAGCCGCCTGATCCGTTCGATCAGATCCAGGGTATGCCTGATTGCAGGCAGATTGACCTCGGTGACAAGGGTGCAGGTGTTGACTGCGGCGAACACCTCTTCGCGCCATTCGGTTTCGTAATAGGGCACGTCCAGAATGGTGCACTTATGTTCAAAACTGACCGCATCCAGCAGGCGCAAGACCAACTCGTATCCGTTGATATTGCTCAGCAGTTCCGGCTGTTTGAAGGAGTAGAGACAAAACCCCGTGTGATGCCGCTGCTGGATGACGCCAATGAATTCAGAGTCGATGCGCCGCGCCGAGTTGGTCATTGATCCCAGGTTGAAGTTGTTGACCATGTTCAGCAGGTAACTGCTATTTCCGGATGAGAAATCCAGATCCATCAATGCCACGTCAGGGGTCTTGCGAATGAGGGTGCTGTTGGCAATGTCGGCCATGCTTATCGCCACCGAGGTCGCCCCTGCCCCGCCGACGCAGGACACGACCGCATGAACGCGATTGACCGATCCTCGGGTGTCCCGGATGCTGGAACGGATGCTGGTCAACAGGTCGTCCTTGGCGATCGGTTTCTTGATCCAGTCGGTGACCTGGTACTTCAGGAGATACCGCATCGAATCCTGAGAGAGCTCGCTCGATACAATGAACAGCGGCGCGTCCTGAGCACGGGCACGGATTTCGGCCAGCGTCTGCAGCTCTTGCTCGCCCATGCTTTCGATGTCTACGATGATGACATCGGCGGTATCGAGTTCGAGCTCGTCCCTGATCTTGTGCGGGCTGAGCTTTGTGACCATGAACGACGGAATTTCGTCCACAAGCTGGTGCAGATCACGGGTTGGCGTCGGCGTTGCATCCACAAGGAAAACACGTGTCAACATCGCGTTATTCATCTCAAATTCCAATCAAACTCTTTTAACAAAGCGTGTCACAATCGCTCAAATCCTCGCTGGTCACTGTCGCCCTGTGTCCGGGGATCGTGATGTTGTTGATGCCGGGTATGACCCGGTCCAACAGCAGGAAATCGACTGTCACATTACTTAACTGAACAACGACCGTCGTGACAGGTCCGTTCGGCCGACCGACGTATCCAAGACCGCTTCTGACGTATGTGACCGTCAGATTATCGGCTCCAATCCACGGAGCTACGTCGCAGGCCCCGATCATCGTCGATCCGCTGCCGCAGATGCCATCGCCTCCGGTCAGAAGTGCGGCCATCTGCGTGGCATTGCAGGCAACACCGTCCGGACCACAGGAAATCGACGGGTTGGCGCCCGGGACCGGATCCCCGGAAGGCGTTGTTCCGTAGTCCGCAGACATCGCCGTCTCATAGGCCTCGCGTCCGACCAGCGGCGTCGAGACCGCAGCGCGGCGGGCCGCGACCTGGACCGCCTTCACCGACTGGTTCCACGTGAACATCATCACGCTGAATTCGACCAGAACGGTCGTGAATATCAGAACGATCGGCATCACAAGAAGCGCCTCGGTCAGGGCAAGACCGTGCTCTTCCCGGGCGAACCTCATACACCGCAATTTCACCACCCCACATACCTGGTCGTATGGTAATACCCGATCGTCACATTAGCTCCGATGACCCGCTGAAACAGCGCCGACGCCTGATAGGGCACTTCGCCACGCACCAATACGATGTCTGTGGACACCGGGCTTGCCGGTGGGGTTGCCGGTTCAATGGTCAACTCCGTCGCACTGTCCCATCCCGGAACCCGGAGAGGCAGCGCGCCGCTAGGGTCGCCCGTGAATGCAATGTTTCGCGCTTGAGCAATCGAACAGGTCATGAATGCGGCGCCGGTCCCCGTCGTCGGACGGCATCGCGCCCAGTAACGCGCCGCATCGCGAACGCCAACCTGAAGCTGCTGACGCTGCCACATCATATTTCCGAACTCGAGCAAGCCCACTGTCATGATCAACATGATCGGCAATGCGATCAAGGTTTCGGTCAAAACTACGCCTCTTTCATCCGAACTAAATCTCGACAAAAACACGCGCATTTGAAAGTTACCCCTGCTTCAAATAAACAACCCGTTTCCCCCGGGTGCCCGAAATAGAACACCCCGATATCCACCGTTTTCAACCGCCGCGGCGAATGTGGGTGTTGTAGGCATCTACGGGCCAGGCACGCTCTGCCTGCATGGCGGTGTTCGCCTCGTTTGCATTGCCGCTCCGGGATGAAATGCGGTCCTGGTTGCTCCTGGGGTCGACACACCCACTCAACGAAAGGGCCGCCACGGTGACGCAGGTCAGTGTGACCAGCTTACTTTTTTGCGATAATACCATCATCAAACTCCAAATCGATCATGTGTCCGTATGGGCCAACAACGCTTTCGCCTTCACGAAAGCGGCGCAACAGCGGGCGGTCTACTTCCAACATGCCCAACAGGAAGAGTTCCACATCATTCGACGAACGTGTGTCGTCCAACGGTGAAGCAAGCTGTTCGTTCGGACCGGTCGGGCGAACCAGCCGAGGTGTTACGAGAATAACCAGATCGGACTCGCGCTTCTGGAAACCGGATGACCGGAACAAGCTGCCCAACACCGGGATTTGACCAAGCCACGGAACCTGCTCGATGTTCCGCGCGTTGTTCGCTTGGAGCAGGCCGGCAATGGCAAAGCTTTGACCATCGCGCAATGACACGACGGTATCCGCACGACGCGTGAAAAACGTCGGCTGACCGTTCACTGTATTCGAAAAGTCGACGTCCGAGACCTCAGGCGTGATGCGCAAGGAAATCAATGAGTTGTCCAGAACGTTAGGCTCAAAATTCAGTCGCACACCATATTCACGGTAGTCCGTTTCAGTCGAGAGCGTTCCATTTTCCGCCGTGGTTGTTCTGCTGATCGGGACCTCACCACCCACGACAAAATTGGCTTCCTGACCACTCGTCGCGATCAGCTTGGGGTTGGCCAGTCGACGTGCCAATCCCTTTTCTTCCAGCGCGTTGATCACAAAATCGATCTGG
>JBFFQZ010000267.1:0-4624 GCA_041573235.1 Sulfitobacter sp.
AAACCGCTCTAAACATATTGAAACACGCTGTCTACGTAACTTCATGAAATAATTAGGATGCTGAGTTTTTCTGATCCTGCAGGAAACACCGGTTGGTCGGTCTGTCTCTCCGCCAATTATCTTGGCATGTTTCAAAAATCCGCTATAAAAATAAGGGAATTCTGTATTTCCTTACCAGATAATTGAATTTCTTGCTACATATCTTGCTACACATTCTATGTGCTTCCACAGCGCCCAAGCGATCCTGAGCGCAATGATGTGACTTAATCTTGTCGAATGCCTCGATGCCACCCGCGCATGTCGTGGGCCTTTCGTGGGGCGGGCTGCTTGCGATCTTTGCCACCAAGCTAGCACCGGCTCTCTTACGCAACATGGTCCTGATCGAGCCACCGGCTGTCTTGATGCGTGTCACCCGGGCGAGGCAGAGATGCATTCGGCAGATGTTTAGCTTGTCGGCGCAGTTCAATGTCGTCTCGCATTAAGCCACGAACTGGACCTGTCGCTCCGAATAAATGCTAGAGCGTGCATGTTTCCGGCGTTTCCAGTTGCACTGGCTGAAAGTGGAACCACTTGCGCACCCAGGGATGATGCAGGGTGCTCGCGATATCATCTGAAAAATCTGCGCGTCCAACGTCGTCATAGGAAGTGCCGTTCAGTTCAAAACTGACCCGCACATCCGGGTTGTCTTCCATATGTGCCAGAAGGTCATACCAGACAACGGCAAAGCCACGCGCCTGCTAGCCTGTCAGCAGCGTGCTGTTCTCCGAGCCCGTGATAACCGCGACATCCTCCAGATAGGTAAAGGGTCCGGGCGGATTGGAGAAAACGAGGTGGTTGCTGACACCCTGTTCCAAACGCAGGTTCGCGAACATATTTATCGATTGCGCTGTCTTCAGGCCCATGTACGGCATGATCGCGCTGAGAAAGTAGAGGGACGTGGCGAATGCTCCGATTGCAAAGGCTGTGCGCCCGCGCCTGTCTACGCTGTCGTTGCGCACGTGTGCGCCATAACGGAGGATGAGATAGCACAAGGGCAGCACCATGGGCAGAAGGTAGATGTTCGCCACGGTGAAGTTGTAGCGCGACATCGCCAATGCCCCGCCGGCGAGCAGCACCAGAAACACACCCACGTAGATTGGACGTGCCGCATTCCGCCGTATCAGCGCCATTTCGGGAGATCGGTTGATCCGGTCGAGCTGGCTGGGGCTCAGGAACAGCACATGCAAGGAAATCGTCAGCGTGGTGAAAGCCAGATATGCCGCGTAGTTGCTCAAACCTAACAATACATGAAAGGCGATCCCGCAAACCAGCCCTACGTACCGCGTGCGCGGGAAAATCAACGCAAGCATGATCGCACCTTCAACGGCGAAGGTTCCGTAGATTGCGAGCATGTCCATTGCCGTCCCCTGAATCGCATGAAGGGGCCATGGCATTTCAGCCCATAAAGCCAATGCGCAGGACGTTTCAGGGTTCAGAAAATCTGTGTTGATCTTGTGAAAAATGCCAAAGACATACATCACGAGCAACGCGCCGCATCCGGCCAATGTGAAGTTAGCGAAAACTTCCGTTGCCGGTCTGGCCCGAATGGCCGTCACCGCAAAGGAAAGCCAATAGCCGACAACAACGATGTTCCGCAGGATCGTGTGGTTCGACTGAACCGGGGCTTGTGCAATAGCGCTTATCAGACTCGCCAACATCAACACCGCGAGAGCGCGCGCCGATTGCGGCCGCGCAAGCACCAGCACAGCGGCCGCAAACACGGCGATCAGATCGGCCTGCGGCGGAAAGCGACCGTAGGCGAATGCATAGTTGAAGACGTGAAAAAGCGAAATCAGCGCAAAGAGCGAAGAAAAAAGCACTTGCCGCGCGGCAACGTCGTTGTAGGCCTCGTTGAGACCCTGCCGCCCAAGGGCAAAAAGCGTGATCCAGCGACCGGTTCGCAACACCGGGTAGCTCAGCGCCGCCATCCGAGGGTTGGAAAAGATCATCCGGTTCAGTTTGTTGAACCAGTTGATCGGCGTTGACATCAGGGCCAACTGGTTTGTCGCCTCTCCACCGCCGTACCGGCGGCCTCCGATCTCGACGACCATTCCCTGATCCAGATCGAACCCCTGGCGCGACAACTCGCTGCGCATCTCGGAGTTTTCGCGCAGGTCGATCAGGCGCAGGTGCCCGACGGCTTCTTTCAGGCGAAGCATCCTGACGTACCGGGAACAGAACGGGCATTCGCCGTCATAGTAGACGTCGACCGTGCTCATGATTTCTTGTCCCGTGACGGATCCCGCGATGTCCCGCGGGTCAGATCTTCCCAAACTTCGATGAAGGGGCCAACAAGTGCGTCGTAAAGTGTCGGATGTTTCTGCGGAATCTTGTTGCCATCTCTGTCCGCAAGCCCGAACTCCAACTCTTCATAGCCGTCCGGGACATAAAGCGTGCCAAAGATCCAGTCCCAGATCGCAAAGACTTCGCCGTAGTTCTTGTCGTGATGTTTCGGGTCGCTGGAGTGGTGAATCTGGTGTTGGGCCGGGCTGATCAGAACATGTTCCATGACCCGACCGTAACTCAGCCAGATGTGACTGTGTCTGATGTTTGCGCCAAAAAACACATAGGCATTAAAGGCCAGTGCGCCGGCGTAGATGATCCAGTTCTCAATCCTGCCGATCAGGCCCCACAAGACAAGGGCCGAGACCAGACCGACGAGGACGGAAATGATGACCGCCTGTACCGCATAGTAGAAGGGGTGCGCGCGCATGAACGTGATCGGGGTCATCACCTCTGCCGAATGATGCACCGCATGAAACGGCCACAAGCACCGCGATTCATGGTGCAGGTAGTGATTGCAGTAGCGGCCCAGATCCTGTGCCAGGAACAAGAGTACTGCGGCCAGCAGCCCCCTCATCCATCCGGTTTCCGCGTCTACCGGCCCACCCAGAAATTGCAGGATTTGAATCGTGATTATTGGTGTGAACAGCAGAGCGGATATAGCACCTGTTGCCAGGAACAGCGTGTTGAACAATCCGATTTTGATGTCCACGAGGGTAGACGGGTGATTGTAAAGCCCACGCGGTACCGCAAAGCGAAAGAACTTTCCCGGTCTGCCGCGCAA
Organism: Sulfitobacter sp.; assembly: GCA_041573235.1. Lineage (GTDB taxonomy): Bacteria > Pseudomonadota > Alphaproteobacteria > Rhodobacterales > Rhodobacteraceae > Sulfitobacter. The sequence goes on from JBFFQZ010000267.1 coordinate 3,107, forward strand.
CAGCCAGACCGCGTAGACGATGGCCAGCGTCGAACCAATGTACAGCGGGGAAAGCAGATACTTCACGGCAAATGAATCGCCCAGCTGCGCCAGGATGCCAGATAGGAATTCCATATTGCTTTCCCCTTTCGCTACCGACGAACCAGATAAAAGTGGCTCGACCTTGACCTGTTCGCGTTTCTATTGAGACAAATTCAACGGCTTGTTATTTTTCTGATAAATGCCTGTGATCGGGGTACGATTTTTGGACGCAACTTACCGAATTTCGGAAACCTGTGACATCAAAGAGACCATTGTGACGTCTGCGGAGATCAAACGCTGATCTTGATTTATTGCGGTTGTTGAATCGCTTCGGCTTAGAAGCGGACGTTGGCCTCCGAATGTTTATTTTATTCGCACCAGTTCTACCCAGAGGTTGCCTTTGTTAGCACGTATCACTTCAAATGCTCTGGCACCGGCAACATGACGCTTTGAGCGAGCGCGTGTTTACGCTGTAACGCCATCGCGTCACCATATACGGGGCGACCACGGATTACCTTCACGCTATGCCCCACCATCTCGCCGCTGAGATCCATACGCTTTGTCGCTTCCAGTATCCTGCTCTCCCAAGTGTGACGGACACCGCCGATTGTATGTTGGGCTGTGGGTAGCAGCCCATTGCTACGCAGAAACTTGTTCATTGCCGCCGAATAGCTGCTCTTGCCGCGGTAGCGCGGGAACCCCTGAGGGTAGCGCTTAGCGGCTGCGAGAGCGACGCCGACGAGGGGCACCGAGCGGGCAGATGCGCTGTTCTTGATCTCCCTACGATCATCGCCACCTTCAAAAGCCAATCGCAGATTGCGGGATCGGCCCTGGATAAGGCGTTCAAATTGATTGTAGGTGCATGATTGCGCTGGAAGGGCAAAAGGCCCGCGTTCCTGCAGCCGACCCCGGCTTCAACCCGCCATTCGCATGGGAGGGCGTCCACTGGCAGCATAGGTATTGGCACAACCGATGCCATGGGGCGCGTGCAACTCTTCTGTTTTTGCACATGTGAGGCATGAACGGGCTTTCGGCCCGTACCCGTCCGGACCATCCATCTTCAGATCGGGGAACATGCGAAATATCGCCTGACGCTGTGTCGCCTTGAGCATCTTGAGTGCGGTAGGGCCAGGGAAGAAGCTTTCGCTGGCTAGGCCTTCAGACATGAGGATCTCATGACGTTCGAGCAGGATGTGGTAATAGGTGACCCGGCGCTTTCCCTTCATGACACGTATGCCGGGGCGCTGCGCCAAAGCCTTGGCAGGCGTAAGGACTTCTGCGTGTCTTTCTTGGGTCACGGGATTCAGATCCGTGATCAGGATCTTGTGCTGTGGCGAAACCACGAGGTCACTGCGCGGTGTATTGGGGCCGAGGGCACCTGACGAAATGAGTATGGGCAGCTCTTTTTCCGTGCTTCCCGGCCATACATGTTCAGAATGAGAAATCCAGAAGATCGGCTGTGGCCCGTGATCCAGTGTCTCGACGAGGTCGCCGGTT
>JBFFQZ010000268.1:0-4623 GCA_041573235.1 Sulfitobacter sp.
CGATCGACACGATCTGGGCCATCTGGCGCCCGGCAAAACGGTCGCGGATCACGGCCAGCGCCACCACCCGCGGGCCGGACGCGCCCAGCCCCTGCACCACGCGCGCAATCAGCATCATCTCGATGCTGGTACTGGCCCAGGCGACCGTTGCCGCCAGCATGTAGAGCAATGCGCCGAACAGGATGACTTTCTTGCGGCCGAAGGCATCGGACAGCGGCCCGGAAAAGAACGTGCCAAGCCCCATCCCGATCAGAAAGGCGCTGAGGATCAGCGGTGCCTTTTCGGGCGACAGAGGAACAAGCTCTGCCGCGATCTGCGGCAGGGCGGGCAGCATCGAATCTATGGCAAAGGCGATACTGGCGAACATCATTGCGATGAGCGCCACGAATTCTGTACGGCTCATGCGGGATTCGTCGGATGAAAATGGCAAAGGGCGTCCGATACCGTTTCTGAAAAAGTGATTGATGACCTTGTTTAGTAACTAACCGGAGGTTGAACATCTGGCAATGGGAAATACTCTGTCATTGTCCTGCGGCGCGCCGGGGTATCGGTTGGGAAGTCGCGGTAAGGGATTGGTCGACAGGGCGAATTCCGGCGCGGGGCAGGTAGATGACCTGGGTCACGTCTTCGAGGTGGTCATATTGGCCGGTGCAGTCGTCGCCCATGGCGAAGACCGACACGTTGTAGTTGATGATGTCCGTGTATTTCTGCTCCGGGTCCTGTTCGGCGATAACCCGCGATACGAAACGACAGCTTTCCAGCATGAGCCGCCGCTGGGCGTAGGGCTGCATCAACGTCCAGCCCAACACGTCGGCATGGGCGTCGGTCGTGCAGCCCACGATCACCTCGGAGCCAAGGGCCGCAAGACGGCGCAGGAAGCGCGCGTGGCCCTGATGGAACAGATCGAACGCGCCATAGGTGAGTACGACGCGCGTGGGGGCGGGAGAGAACATTGAACGACCCTTTCACAGACCTCGAATGCGCCGAATGACGCGCGGGCGGATCGTGCGGAACCTGCGGCCCGAAACGGGCCTGAAACGCCGTCGGCTCTGCCGGAACATCCCGGCCGACGCTGGCGTTTGATACTGCTTTGAGCACTGCCTGCGCGCCGCGAGGCGCTTTTTGTTGCCGAGGCTTTTTCCGCCCCTTGCGCCTAGCCTATGCCAAGCTGCCGACGGTGCCTAGTCTTTTGGCGCAGGGTGCGGCGTTATGGGCCGTTATCGCAATATTCAGGTATTTTCGGCGCCGGTCATTTCCGCGATCACCCGCGCCCAAAGCTCGGGCGGCTGTGCGCCGGGAACGGCATGACGCCCGCCGACGATGAAGGTGGGGACCGAGTTGATGCCCATTTCACGGCTGTGCGCGTCACGGGCGCGCGTATCTTCGAGATCTGAATCGGACTGAAGGAGCCGCATCACGAGTGCCGCGTCCATCTCGATGCTGTCGGCGATGTCGGCCAGCACTTCGCGGTCGCCGATGTCGCGCGTGTCCACGAAATAGGCCCGGAACAATGCAGACACCGCAGCGGTCTGGCGCCCCTCGATGCCCGCCCAATGGATCAGCCGGTGTGCATCCAGCGTGTTGGGCGTGCGCTGCATGCCTTCGAAATCGATCTCGAGCCCTGCTTTCTGCGCGTGTTCCACGACCGGTGCATAGGCGCGGACGGCGCCTTCCTTGCCGCCGAACTTCGCTTCGAGATAGGCGCGCCGGTCCATGCCTTCGGGGGGCATGTCGGGGTTGAGCTGGAACGGGTGCCATTCGATCACGAAGGGGTGATCGGGGTGCGCAGCAAGGGCGCGGTCCAGATGCGCCTTGCCGATATAGCACCAGGGGCAGATCGGGTCGGACATGATGTCAAGTTTCACGGTGTCGGTCATAAGGTGGCCTCGTATGTCTGGCGCAGCGCCCGGCGCAAAAGCTTGCCGTTGGCGCCCATGGGTAGGCTGTCCAGGTGAATGTAGACGCGCGGCTGTTTGTACCGCGCGAGGTTTGCCTGCGCATACGCGTGCAGGGCGCCGGGGTCCAGTGCGGCGGGACCCGTGTAGAAGGCGGCGATGACGGTGGTGTCGGCCTTGACGGTGACTTCGGCGCAGCCCACGGCGGTGATGCCGGGATGGCGCGCGAGGCATTGCTCGACCTCGATGGGCGACACGCGGAAGCCGCCCGCGTTCATCATGTCATCGGCGCGGCCCAGATAGGTGATGCGGTGGTCCGCATCCATGCTGCCCTGATCGCCGGTCAGGAACCACTCGCCGTCGAATTTCGCCGCCGTGGCCTCGGGCGCGCCGAGGTATTCCAGCATCAGGCCCGGATCGGAGCGGTGCACGGCGATGGTGCCTTCGGTGTTCAGCGGCACCGGCCCGTCGGCGCCCAGGATCGCGATGCGGCGTCCGGTCTGCGGGCGGCCGAGCGTGGTGGGTGTGCCGGGGTGATCGGGGCTGGAGGAGATGAAGGTCGAGCATTCGGACATGCCGTAGGCCTCGAAGATCGGCGTGCCGGTGGCCGCCTCCCAGCGCGCGCGGGTGGTCTCGGGCAGCTTTTCTCCGGCGCTCAGCCCGTGGCGCAGGCCGGGCAGCGCGGGCATGTCGCGGGTCAGGATCTGGCGGTAGACGCCGGGTGCTGCGGCAAAGATCGTCGCCTCTTCGCGGGCCAGCAGATCGGGCAGGGCCGATGCCGGTGTGCCCGGCGCGGGGATCAGCGCGGTCGCGCCCAGCGTCCAGGGATCCATCAGCCCGGTGCCCAGCGTGTAGGTCCAGTTGAACGCCCCGGCGTGCAGCAACCGGTCCTGCGCGGTCAGCCCGTACCAGCCGTCGTGCATCATCTGCCGGGCCCAGATCGCGCGATGGGCATGGACCACGGCGCGCGGTTGTCCGGATGTGCCCGAGGTATAGATGATGTAGCCGGGGCGTTCGGGGTCGCCCATGTGCACGGGCGCGGCTGGCAGATCGCGCATGGCGCGCAGCGCGGCCAGATCGACGGTATCGGGATGTGCGGGGCAGGCGACCTTGGGGTCGCGCAGGATCAGCTTCGGCGCGAGGGTCTCGATCATCGGTGCGACCTCGGCCTCGGTCAGGGCCGAAGAGGTCGGCACCGGCACCAGCCCCGCCGCCAGCGCGCCAAGGTAGGCCAGCGGGAAATCCACCGTATTGCCCAGCCGCATCAGGATCCGGTCGCCGGGCGTGCAGCCCAGCCGCAAGAGGCCCGTCGCGGTGCCCAGAACCGCTGCGTTGAGCGCGCCGAACGTGAAGTCTTCGCTGTGGGTGTCGTGCAGGACGCGCAGGGCGGTCTTGTCCGGGGTGGAGGCGGCACGGCGCAGCACATGGGCCGCCATGTTGAAGGGGGCGGGACAGGGGGCGTAGGGGCCTTGATCGAACAGTGAGTCCATGGAGCATGTCGCTATCGCGGTCCGGCGCGCGTTGCAAGCTCGGGGGCTTGTGCTTATAGAAGTGGCATGACCTCGGACGCTGCGAAATCCATGATCCAACTGGCCCGTGAAGACGGGGCCAAGCCGACCGTTCCCCCGGTCGATCTGGGCGCGCGGGTGCGTGAATTGCGTAAGGCGCGCGGCTGGACGCTGGAGCAGGCGGCAAGCCAGGCGGGGCTGGCGCGATCGACCCTGTCGAAGATCGAAAATGCCCAGATGTCACCGACCTATGACGCGCTCAAGAAGCTTGCCACGGGGTTGGAAATCTCCATCCCGCAGCTGTTCACGCCCCCTGCGGCGGGGCAGATCAACGGGCGCATGGCGGTGACCAAATCCGGCGAGGGGACCGCTCAGGCGACGGCCACCTATGAACACGAGCTGCTGGCCGACACGCTACGCAAGAAACAGATGCTGCCCTATCGCGCGCGCATCAGGGCGCGCAGCATGGAGGAATTCGACGGCTGGGTGCGCCATGACGGCGAAGAGTTCCTGTATGTGCTGACCGGGGTGATCCGCCTGTTCACCGAATTCTACGAACCGATCGAGATGCGCCGGGGCGACAGCGCCTATTACGACGCGGCGATGGGGCACAACGTGATTTCGGTCAGTGATGAGGACGCGACGATCCTGTGGGTGACATCGCTGGTCTAGGCCCGTCGCACAGCGGACCGTGCGGTGCGCGTCAGTCCGTGTCGAAAAAGGCTGCGCAGGGCGCCATGGGCCAGCACTGCGGCCGCCATCTGAACCGCGATGAAGGCCGCGATATGGCCCGGATAGATCCCCGCGAATGTGTCGGAAAATCCGCGCGCGAAGGTCACCGCCGGGTTGGCGAAGCTGGTCGAGGACGTAAACCAGTAGGCGCCGGTGATGTAGATCGCGACAAGCACGGACACGGCGGCGGCCCGCGCGCTCAACCCGCCGAAGATCACGAACAACAGCCCCAGCGTGGCCAACAGTTCGGACAGCCATTGCGCGGCGCCGGTGCGGTGCATGGTCTGGCTGACCTGGAGCACCGGCAGCTCGAACATCACATGCGCAGCCCACACGCCCAGCATCCCGCCCGTCAGCTGCGCGGCGACGTAGCCTGCAAACGCTGTGCCCGTGAGCTCCTTGCGCAACAGGAACGCAAGACTGACGGCCGGGTTGAAATGGGCCCCGGAAACGGGCCCAAGCACGGTGATGATCACAGAAAGCATGCA
>JBFFQZ010000269.1:0-4592 GCA_041573235.1 Sulfitobacter sp.
AACCCCCTGCCGCTCTCGCAGGAAATGCCATGGCACGATGTTGGCGTGATGCTCCATGACGCTCAGGATGATCTCGTCGCCCGCTTGCATCCGGGGCATGGCCCAGCCATAGGCGACCATGTTGATCCCCTCGGTCGTGCCGGAGTTGAACACGATCTCATCCTCGTCACCGGCATTGAGAAAGCGCGCGACAGTCCCGCGCACCGCCTCGTACTTGTCGGTCGCGATGTTCGACAGGTAATGCAACCCACGGTGAACATTGGCGTATTCATGGGAATACGCGCGGGTGATCGCGTCGATGACGACCTGTGGCTTTTGCGCAGAGGCGCCATTGTCGAGATAGACCAGCGGCTTGCCGTTCACTTCGCGCGACAGGATCGGAAAATCGCGGCGGATGGTAGTGACGTCATACATTGGCGGGAACCCCTATGGAGGACAGGCCGATCAGCCCGACCAGAAGAAAAAGGCCGATCGCCAGCACGACGGCGGCGAGTACCAGCACACCAAGCCCGTGCAGAAGCGACGGAAGATGCAAGGCTTCGGTGATGAAATTGACCGTGATCCAGATGCCCAGCACACCGACGGCCAGCGAAAACAGCTGTCCGATCGCCGGTGACACGACCATCAGCACCAAAAGCACCCCCTGTGCCGCAGCTCGCAACGCCTGAAGCCAGACCAACAGCGCCAGCAGATCACCCAGATCGCCGGTGCCCCCGATCACGCGCCCTGTCCAATAGAACGCGTGCACGCTCAGCACCAGCACCCCGTTGATTATCACGAAAAAGATCAACGGGTTGCGCAGGACCGATGGCAGCATGCTGGTGTCGGCCAAAAACAGCGAGATGCTGTAGATGATGCTGTTGATCGCGGCCACAAGAACCAGCGCGGTCCACAGCACATCCCGTCCAAGCGAAAGGCCAATGATCTTGGCCGCGGCACTGCGCGGGTTTTGCAGCGTTTCCAACGCCAGCGATTTTACCATGTCGCGGGTCATGCCGTGGTCCCTTCCGCGGCCAGCAGCCCCGACACCCAGAACCAGCCAAAGACCGCCAGCCAGACAAACAGGATGGCCTGCACCTGCACGCCCGCCCCGATCAGCCCCGCAGTCAGCCCAAGCAACAGCAGCACCGGCGTCGAGGCCAGCAACGCCCAGATCAGCGTGAACCTGATCCCGAACCCGGTGATCCGCCGCCGCCCGATCCGGGCCAGCACCCAGACCAGCGCGGCGAACAGATACACCACGATCGGCAGGATGAAGACACAGAGAAACGCGCTCCAGTACAGCCGCGCCAGAAGCGGCACATCGGGGTTCAGCTGTGCTTCGCGCGCCTGATAGGGCGTCGATGCGACAAACATGAGCATCCCCGCGATCAGCAGGAACAACAGCGCGCGCACCTCATTGCGGCCCTGTGACAGGAACCGCTGTTGCACGCGCGCCGGGCCTTTGTAGGTGGCCATGATATCCTGCGTCAGCGCCATGTCAGCTCCGATGCCGGGTCAGCCACGCGCCCAGGCGCGACGTGATCCCGTCGCGCAGATCCTCCTGCGCGATCTCCTCGACCGCCTCGGCCAGGAACGCAAGCGTCAGAAGATCCGTCGCCTCGGATTCAGGCACCCCGCGCGAGCGCAGGTAGAACAAGGCGTCCTCGTCGATCGCCCCCGAGGTGGAGCCGTGCGAACAGGCCACATCATCGGCATAGATCTCAAGCTCGGGCTTGGCCAGGAACTGGCTGTCTCCATCCAGCAGCAGCGATTGGCTGATCTGGTAGCCGTCGGTTTTCTGGGCATCGGGCTTTACGAGAATCTTGCCCTGAAACACACCGGTGGCACCGTTGCGCAAGACTTTCTTGAACACCTGGCGGCTTTCGCAATTGACCGCGTCATGGGTGATGAACACCGTGTCATCGTGCAGGAAATCGCCATCGCCCACACAGGCGCCCGCCACATGGGCCAGCGCGTCGTCACCGGTCAGCTCGATCACGCATTCGTTGCGCGTCAGCACGCCATTGACGGTCATGGTGAACGACCGGAACGCGCTCTCCCGGCCCAGGCGGGCAAAGATATGCGTCGCGGCGCGGCGTTCGTGGTCGCGCCCCTGCGCGCGGACATGGTGGAACGAGGCGGTATCGGCGATATCGACCTCCATCACCTTGTTGAACCGCGCCGCCGCCGGACCGTTTTCCAGCAACGTCATCTCGGCCCCCGCGTCCAGCTTGATGCAATGGTGCAGGATGGCGTCGGACGTGGTGGCGTTGTGGCGGTAAATCAGGTTCACCGGTTTCGACGGCTTGCCCGTCACGTGGATCAGCACGCCGTCGCTGGCAAACGCGGTGTTCAGCGCAGCCAGAGGGCGCGCCACCGGCGTCTGGCCGTTTGTTTCCAGTACGCCGTAGACGCCCTTGGCCCAATGCAGGTCGCTGTCGGCCGCGGCGAGCCGCTCGATCGTGATGCCCTCAAGGCTCAGATCGTCGGATGCCTCTGCATCGAACACTCCGTCCACGAACACGACCTTCAGGCGGTCCACATCCGAAAACATCGGCTCTTCATCATGGGCCAGCACGGCGGCCTGCGGCGCTTCTGTCTGGGTCAGCGTATCGGGGCGGGTGTATTTCCAATACTCGTCGCGCCGGTGCGGCAGACCCATCGCCCGCAGCCGCGCAAGAGCGTCCTCGCGGGCGGGGCGGGTCCATTTTGTCTGCGGCATCGTCAGAGACGCGATCATCGCCTCCGTTGGATCGGTTTTTGCAGCTGCCTCGGCCATTACGCCACCTCGGACAGGATGCCGGCGTAGCCGTTGTGTTCCACTTCCAGAGCCAGCTCGGGACCGCCCGTTTTCACGATGCGGCCATCGGCCATGATGTGCACCACATCAGGCTTGATGTGATCCAGCAGCCGCTGGTAGTGGGTGATCACGAGAAAACCGCGCCCTTCCGAGCGCAGCGCGTTCACCCCTTCTGCCACCAGCTTCATCGCATCCACGTCCAGACCGGAATCGGTCTCATCCAGGATGCACATCTTGGGCTCCAGCATGGCCATTTGCAGGATTTCGTTACGCTTTTTCTCACCGCCCGAAAAGCCCACGTTGACCGGACGCTTGAGCATGTCCGCGTCGATCTTCAGTTCCTTGGCGCGGGCGCGCACGACCTTGAGGAATTCGGAAGCCGACATTTCCTCTTCGCCGCGCGCCTTGCGCTGTGCGTTCACAGCCGTGCGCAGGAAGGTCATGTTGCCGACGCCGGGGATCTCCACCGGGTACTGAAACGCCAGAAACAGCCCCGCCGCGGCACGCTCCTCGGGCTCCATCGCAAGCAGGTCAACGCCTTCCAGCTCGGCCGTGCCGCCGGTGACTTCGTAGCCGTCCTTGCCCGAGAGGACATAGGACAGCGTCGATTTGCCAGAGCCGTTGGGCCCCATGATCGCGTGCACCTTGCCCGCTTCGACCTCAAGGTTGACGCCTTTGAGGATCTGCTTGTCTTCGTCTTCCAGCTTGACCGCGAGGTCCTTGATGCTCAGCATGTTCATGCTCCTTTTACTGTGCGCGCAATGCGCTTGATTTCAATTCTTCGGGAAAGCTTGTCAGCAGCGCGTCGCGCGCGGCATCGATGCCTTCGGTGTAGGGGATGGGACAGTGCGGCGCCGCGCGCACCTCTTCCAGATGCTTTGGCGCCACCATGTCCGTGCGGCCGACCGAGGCCGCATAGTCGAGATACTTGAGCCAGCTTTGCCCCTGCGGATCAATCCACGTATTGGCCACGCCATAGGCGTCTGCGATGATCAGCCCGTGCAGCGACGAGGCGAACACATGCGCGCAGGACGCGATCTGAAGGCAGACGTCCGACGCATCCGCGCGGGGGTCAATCAGCAGATAGGCCGGATCGGAGGCCGCGAACGCCAGCACCGCAGGATCCTCCATCAAGGTGTAGTGCGGCACGATGCCGATGCGGTCCTGCCTGTCGCCGTTGAACGGCAACACGTCATTGATCAACAGACCCGGATCACCGAACCGCCGCATCTCGCGTTTCAGCAGTGCCGCAGTGATCGGACCCCGCACCAGCGCCAGATCCACGTTATCGAGGAACTCATGCCCGAAGATGGGGTGCAGCGTGCCCGTCCCCCAGACGCACAGCCGCGAGCCATCCTCGCGCGCGACCTTCTGCGTGCGCTTGACGACCTGCATCATCGAGCCGATGGCGAACAGATCCGCCTTGCGCGCGCCCACATGCTCGACCCGGCGACCTGCCATGTGGCCCACGATCAACGGGTTGATTGCATCACCGAAATTAGGCACGGCTTTCCACCAGTGCAGGCGCAGGGGGCGCTGTTTCACCGCATGATCGGGCATTCGATCCCCGCTGTCAGCCGCCGAAAGCGTATCTTGCCTGACCATGGCCTGCTCACCCGTCCTGCGAAAGAAAGCAGCGGCGCGGGCGCCGTTCAAACGCTTCGCGCGACAGATCGGTGACACGCTCCGACGCGGCGGAGACCGGCGTATGTGTACCGCACATCCGCATCACCCGAGGCTGACCCCCGTGCCCGACCCCATCACCCTGCTGGCCGGGATCAACCCGTGACCGACACCGGACGCCACGACC
>JBFFQZ010000270.1:0-4566 GCA_041573235.1 Sulfitobacter sp.
TCACGGTATCGTTGCCCTTGCCCGCGTTGATCACGTCATCGCCGCCGCCGCCGTCGAACCGGTTCGACGTCAGGTCTTCTGGCTGGTCTTCGCTGCGCACGCGGGTGTCCTGCACCAACTCATCCCGGTCCGATCCGATCAGATCGCTGTCATCGCGGCTGCCGCCGAAGCTGATGAGGTGAAAGGCGCTGAGGATCGACGAAAACAACGCCGACGGCACCTCGTTGACCTGATCGACAAAGGCGACTTCGGCTGTCTGGCTTGCTGCCTGCATCCGCAACAGGTTTTCGTGGCTCAGGAAATGTCGCTCTGCGCCGCCGTCGCGCGCGCCTTCCAGTGCGTAATAGGCGTGGGCGCCGATCTTCATCCATTGCTGGTCGTCGAATTCGAAAAGTTTCACCGCATCGGGCAACCGGTTCAGGTTCAGGACGCTTCCGTTCAGCATCAAACGGTCCTGGCTGGCGTCGAAATCGTCGATGCGCCCGATGATGGTGCCCCGCGCGGCAGCAAGATTGACGAAGGAAAACGTATCCGCGCCGGTGCCGCCATAGACGTGATGACCCATGTATCCGATTTGCTCACCGTCTCTGAAGCGGTTGCTGTCCTTGGTCAGGTCCATTTCGAGCGTATCGTTACCGTCCATGCCAAACATGTGGGCCTGTCCGGAATTTGGAATTGCGGCGCTGATGAAATCATCGCCGTCGCCGCCACGCAGCCCGGTGGTGCCACGCGCGTCGCGTGCGATCAAACGGTCGTGGCCGTTGCCGCCGACCAGCGTGTCCGCGCCACCGCCGCCGATCAGCGTGTCATTGCCGTTCTCGCCTTCGAGCCGTTCAGCAGCGCGGGTGCCTGTGATGCGGTCATGGCCGCTGGTGGTGTTGCCTGTGATCATGCTCGGGGTACTCCGCATCGGGGTGAGCCCTGTATGACAAAGGAGACTTGCCAAACAGTTGAGGCTTTATTGCCGACCCGTTAACGCGGACAGGGCATCGATCCTGCCCCCGTAAGGTGCAAGCGCCTTGCACCCCGGCTTGGCCCTGGCCTAAGAAGGACAGAGCAATTTCAAGGAGTGCGCCCATGCGCCGTGTCGTCGTCACAGGATTGGGGATCGTCTCGTCCATCGGAAACAATGCAAACGAGGTCAAAGCATCGCTTAAGGCCGGGACCAGCGGCATCGTGGCATCGCCCGAGATGGCCGAACACGGGTTTCGCAGCCAGATCGCGGGCACGCTCAAGATTGACCCGTCAGAACATATCGACAAACGCACTTTCCGCTTCATGGGGCCCGGCGCCGCCTATGCCTATATCGCCATGGGACAGGCGATCGAGGACGCCGGGCTTGGCGAGGATGTGGTCTCGAATCCGCGCACCGGGCTTGTCGCGGGCTCCGGCGGCCCATCGACCAGTGCCATGCTGACGGCGCATGAGGTGGTCAAGACAACCGGCGCCACCAAACGCATCGGTCCCTTCGCCGTCCCGAAGTGCATGTCCTCGACCGTCAGCGCGAACCTCTCTACGGCCTACAAGATCAAGGGCATCAACTATTCCATCACCTCCGCCTGTTCGACCTCGCTGCACTGCATCGGCAATGCCGCCGAACAGATCATGCTGGGCAAGCAGGACGTGATGTTCGCGGGCGGCGGAGAAGAGCTGGACTGGACACTGTCGTGCCTGTTCGACGCGATGGGCGCCATGAGCAGCAAGTACAACGATGCCCCCCAAACGGCCTCGCGGGCGTTCGATCAGAACCGCGACGGTTTCGTGATCTCGGGCGGCGGCGGCATTGTGGTGCTCGAAGATCTTGAGCACGCAAAGGCACGTGGCGCGAAGATCTATGCCGAGGTGACCGGTTATGCCGCCACGTCGGACGGCCATGACATGGTCGCGCCATCGGGGGAAGGCGGCGAGCGCGCGATGCGCCTGGCGCTCGAAACGCTGCCCGAAGGCCGTCGCGTGAGCTATATCAACGCGCATGGCACCTCGACCCCGGTAGGTGACGTCGGTGAAATCGAAGCGGTGCGCAGGGTGTTTGGCCGGGGTTCCACGCCGCCGGTGAGCTCCACGAAATCCATGACCGGACACGCGCAAGGCGCGGCAGGCGCGCTCGAAGCGATCTTTTGCCTGCTGATGCTGGACGATGATTTCATCGCCCCGTCCGTCAACGTCGAAACGCTGGACGAGCGGCTGGACCCTGCCGAGATTGCATTGAAGCGGGTGGACGACGCCGGGCTCGATTCAGTCATGACGAATTCATTTGGTTTCGGGGGCACCAACGGCTCCATGATCCTGTCGAAATATCAAGCGTGAGGATCAGGGTATGACCGGTTTGCTCAGCGGAAAACGTGGCCTCGTGATGGGGGTCGCCAATGAACGCTCCATCGCCTGGGGAATTGCAAAGGCGATGGCAGGAGCGGGTGCCGAGCTTGCCTTTACCTACCAGGGAGAGGCGTTCGGCAGCCGGTTGAAACCGCTGGCCGAAAGCGTCGGGTCGGATTTCATGGTCGATGTGGACGTCACCGATGACGCGTCTCTCGATGCTGCGTTCGCGCAGTTGGGCGCGCGGTGGCCGACGATCGATTTCGTGGTCCACGCGATCGCCTTTTCCGACAAGGCCGAACTGACGGGCCGGTTCCTGAACACCAGCCGGGCGAATTTCAAGCAATCCATGGACATTTCGGCCTACAGCTTCATCGAGGTCGCGCGCCGCGCGCATCCGCTGATGGTCGAGAATGGCGGGACGTTGATGACGCTGACCTATCAGGGCTCAAACAAGGTGGTGCCGAATTATAACGTCATGGGCGTGGCAAAGGCGGCGCTGGAGAGCGCGACGCGCTACCTGGCGAATGATCTGGGCCCCGAGGGCATCCGGGTCAACGCGATCTCGCCCGGGCCGATGAAGACGCTGGCCGGCGCGGCGATCGGCGGGGCGCGCAAGACCTACAAGCACACGGACATGAACGCGCCGCTGCGCGCCAATGCGACGCTGGATGCGGTGGGTGGCACGGCTGTCTTCCTTGCCTCGGACGCAGGGGCCTGCACCACGGGTGAGATCATCCATGTCGACGGTGGATACCACATTCTGGGAATGCCGCAGGCCGAGAACCTTTAGCGGGCACGCGCTGATGCTGGCGGGACCGGTGCACCTTGCGGTAGCTGGATCTGATTGCGGGCTCCGCCCACGACATATTTTTCGCTGAGCGGTTCTCGGGCTTCGGTCCAAGGAAGCAGCCTGTTGCGCCCGGTTTTGGGCCTGGAGGCGATCACCGCAGTGGTGGCGTTTGCCAGAACCAGACTTTCATGCCGCCGTGGGGGATTGCCGGTCCTTGTGGTTTCCAGGGCAGGCCGGTGGCCTTCGCCAGGCTGGGTTCGCTTGTGACGAGGCCCACGCGCCAGCCCTTGAACCGGGTGAGCAGGGTCTGGCCGAGGGTGCCGTAGAGGGGGTAGAGCAGTTTCTTGTTGCCGATCCGCGCGCCGTAGGGCGGGTTGACGATCACGAGGCCGGGAGGGCCGTCGGGTGGGGTGATCTCGCCTGCGGCATGGTTGGCGAAATGGGTGAGCGGCGTGACGCCCGCGCGCTCGGCGTTGGCCAGGGCCATGCGGATAGCGCCCGCATCGCGGTCCGATCCGTAAAAGCGCATTGTCGGCGTCGCGTTGGCTGGCGTGTCTTTCAGCGCGGCAAAGGCGGTCGGGTCGAAATTTGCAAGCTGCTCGAAGGCAAAGCTGCGCGATCTGCCGGGCAGCAGCCCTGCCGCGATCTCGGCGGCCTCGATCACGAAGGTGCCTGAGCCGCACATCGGGTCGAGTACCGGCTCGGTGCCGTCAAATCCCGCCTGTCGCAGCATCAGCGCCGCGAGCGTTTCACGCATCGGGGCCTTTCCGACGGCCTCCTTGTGGCCACGCTTGTGCAGGCTCTCTCCCGAGGTGTCGAGGCTGAAGGTGACCTGATTGTCGTTGATGCGGGCCTTGAGCACCAGCGAGGCTTCGGGATCTAGCGTCATGCCGTGGGTATCGGTCAGTGCGGTTTCGATCCGCTGGGTGGCGGCGCCCGCATGGTAGATTTTCGACGCTTTCGTCGTGACCTGGACCCGCAGCGGTACATCGCTACGCAGGATGTCCCCGAAGGGGAATTTGCGGCTGCGTTTGTCGAGCTGGGCCAGGTGGAAGGCCATGAAGCCGCCGAGGCGGGCGAGGACGCGTGTCGCACCGCGCAGTGTCAGATTGGCGCGCCATACGTCGGGCCAGTGGCCCTGGAAGGTCAGACCGCCCGGCACAGGCGTGGCGCCGTCGAAGCCAAGGGCGCGGGCCTCGGTGCACAGGGTGTCTTCCATGCCGGGGACGGTCGCGAGGAAGATCTCGAAGGGGTCGGTTGTGCTCATCCCCTGCACATAGGGCGCGGGCGGTGTAACTGCACGCGGAATTTCGCACCCATGCCCGAAATCGGTAGAGATGTGACGGTAGAGATGGAGAAGCAGTGCTGCGGAGAGATGCCGGGACGAACGCCTGATGAGCCACCGCGGCAGGGCCCGCCGGGTATGGATCACCGGCTGAACAGCAAGGTGAAGGTCA
>JBFFQZ010000271.1:0-4550 GCA_041573235.1 Sulfitobacter sp.
ATCAGAGCCGCAGTTCGGCGCCCGTCAGCGGCCCGACAGACCGCGTGAGCAGCCCCATCACAGCCCGGCGCGCCGGTGCGACCGCAACTTCTGACACGTTCACCAGGTTCAGCGACAGGCCATCGCGGCTGAGCGCCCCGGCGAATGCCCCCTGCGCCGAGGCCAGCGCGGGCGCCATCGCGCCCATCGCCACATCCAGCGCCTGATCGGGCCGGGCTACGACCGTCACGATCTGCCCTTCGCGCGCCGACAGCGCAGGCATGAAACCCTGCACGATGCCCTGCACGGTCTCGATGTTGAGATTGATGTCCGCCGGTTTGCGCAACGGCATCAGGTTCAGCACTGCGTCCAGCCGGGCCTCGCCCCAGGCCCTGCCGATCCGCCGCAGCGCGTCTTTCGGCGCGCCTTTCAGCGGCAGCGGCACCGCGCCCTGCAGCATTTTCAGCGCCTCCGTGTCCGCATCGATCGCCACGACCTGCGCGCCCGCCTCCCTGAGCGCGCGGGCCATGGACCGCCCGAACCCACAGGCGGCACCCAGAATGATGATGCGCTGGCCAAGCAGCGCCGCCCCCGCGGGTGCCGATGACTGTTCCCGTGTTTTTTCGGTATCGAGCATATCAGTTCCTTCCCCCGGCAAGCGGTGTGCCCCCGATGAGCCGCGTATGTTCCTGCAAGGCGAACCGGTCGGTCATGCCCGCGATATAGTCGCTCACCATGCGCGCCAGCATAGTCCGATTACCACCCGCAGCGTTAATCATATCTGCCCAATGGCCAGGCAATAATCCCGGTTGGTCCAGAAACAGGGGGAACAGGTCTTCGACCACCCGCGACACCTCGGCGCGGATCTTCATCACCTCGGGCGCGCGGTACATCCGGCTGAACAGAAATGCGCGGATCTGGTTCAGATCCTGCCACAGCGCATCGGAAAAGCGGATCACCGGATGGCCCAGGTGGCGGATCTGCGCGACGCTGGTGGCATCCGACTGCTCCAGCAGGTGGCGCGACGTGTCGATGACGTCGGCCACCATCACGCCGAACACGCGCCGCAGCGCCTCATGCCGCCTGCGGTATCCGTCAAGCCCGGGATACGCCGCGTCCACCTGCGCATAGGCGGCGCCGATGATCGGCAGCGCCGCGATCTCTTCGTCAGAAAACAACCCCGCGCGCAGCCCGTCATGCAGATCGTGGTTGTTGTAGGCGATGTCATCGGACAGCGCGGCCACCTGCGCCTCGGCGCTGGCGTGGGTGTCGAGTTCCAGATCGTGCAGCGCGTTGTAATCCGCCAGCGCATGCGGCAAGGCAGCGGCTTCGCTCCCGCCGGGGCCGATCACCGGCCCGTTATGCTTGGCAATGCCCTCCAGCGTCTCCCAGGTCAGGTTCAGCCCGTCGAACTCCGCGTAGTGCCGCTCAAGCGAGGTGACGATCTTGATCGCCTGGGCGTTGTGGTCGAAGCCGCCATAGGGCGCCATCAGCGCGTGCAGCGCGTCCTCTCCGGTGTGGCCAAAGGGCGGGTGCCCCAGATCATGCGCCAGCGCAATCGCTTCCGTCAGCTCTGCGTTGAGATGCAGCGCGCCCGCGATTGTGCGCGCAACCTGCGCCACCTCGATGGAATGGGTCAGGCGGGTGCGGTAATAATCGCCCTCGTGTTCTACGAACACCTGTGTCTTGTGCTTGAGCCGCCGAAAGGCGCTGGCGTGGATGATCCTGTCGCGGTCGCGCTGGAAACACGACCGAAAACTGCTTTCGTCCTCCGGCACGCGCCGCCCGCGGGCCAGATCGGGATCAGAGGCAAAGGATGCACGCATCGGTCTCTCCTTGCGTCGGGTGCTTGTACCCGCGCTTTGGCGTTTCTATATTACGCATGACGGATAATGAAAACACGGGGGATCCCGCTGATGAACCTGCCACCCAAAGTAACCGACCGCGCCTTTGCCCGCCTCAACGAGATCGGCGCCGCCGAGGATGGCAAGGCGCTGCGCGTGGCTGTCGAAGGCGGCGGTTGTTCGGGCTTCCAGTACGAGATCGCGCTGGACCAACCCAAGGAAGACGACCTGGTCCTCGAAGGTGCGGGCGAACGGGTCGTGGTGGACAGCATCTCCCTGCCCTTCCTCTCCAATGCGGTGATCGATTTCACCGAAGAGCTGATCGGCGCGCGGTTCGTCATCGAGAACCCGAACGCCACGTCCTCCTGCGGCTGCGGCACGTCGTTTTCGATGTAGCTTTGGCGCGGCGGCGCGCGTGCCGAGACCGCACAATGCAAAAATAACGCCCCCCCTGCCCGGCCAATGCCTGCATCCCTTTGACCTCGCCCCCCTTGCTCTGACCAATCGGATCGGCGATAGCATAGCGCCCAAAGGAGCAGGCCCATGAAGATCGCAACGTTCAACATCAACGGGATCAAGGCCCGCGCGGCCGCGCTGCCTGCGTGGCTGGACAGCGCGGCACCGGATGTGGTGCTGTTGCAGGAGATCAAGTCCGTGGACGAAGCATTTCCCCGCGAGCTGTTCGAGGACCGCGGCTATAACGTCGAGACCCACGGGCAGAAGTCATTCAACGGCGTGGCGATCCTGTCAAAACGACCGCTGGAGGACGTCACGCGCAGCCTGCCAGGTGACGACGCTGACGAACAGGCCCGTTATATCGAAGCGACCGTGATGGGCGACACGCATGCGGTGCGGCTGTGCGGGCTGTACCTGCCCAACGGCAATCCCGCGCCGGGACCCAAGTTCGATTACAAGCTGGCGTGGATGGACCGCCTGCGCGCCCGCGCCGAGGCGCTTCTGGCCGAGGAAACCCCGTTCCTGATGGCGGGCGACTATAACATCATCCCCCAGCCCGAAGACGCCGCCAAACCCGACAGCTGGCGCGACGACGCGCTGTTCCGGATCGAATCGCGCGAGAAATGGCGTGCGCTGGTGAACCTTGGCCTGACCGAGGCGTTTCGCGCCCGCACGCAGGCGCCCGGCCACTACAGCTTTTGGGACTATCAGGCCGGGGCATGGAACCGCAACAACGGCATCCGGATCGATCATTTCCTGCTGTGCCCCTACACCGCCGACCGGCTGCGTGATTGCCAGATCGACAAACACGTGCGCGCCGGCGACAAACCGTCCGAC
The DNA here is from genome assembly GCA_041573235.1 of Sulfitobacter sp. Classification (GTDB taxonomy): domain Bacteria; phylum Pseudomonadota; class Alphaproteobacteria; order Rhodobacterales; family Rhodobacteraceae; genus Sulfitobacter. Next base: position 3,117 of record JBFFQZ010000271.1, read on the forward strand.
CACGTGCCGGTCTGGATCGACCTCGACATCTGACACCCTCGACCGCCAATCGGGATCAGTGGCGCGCGCGCCGGACGGGCCAGACCTCAAGCATCCCGGCCCCGACCACCAGTGCGCCTCCGATGATCTCACGGGCGCTCAGGTGCTCGCCTGCCAGCAACGCCGCAGACAGGGCGGCGACGATCACCTCGCTCATCAGCAGGATGCCGACGCGCGCCGGATCAAGCTGCCGCGTGGCCCACATCAGCGCGGCGATTGACGCCCCCCACCAGATCACGCCGGTTCCCGCGGCGATCAGGAACACCGGGCCCGAGACGACCGGCGTGCCCGGCAGAAACGGCACCACCGCGCAGGACATCAGGGCCGCGCCACAGACGAACATGAACGCGGACGGCAGCGGCGACACATCGGCACGCATCTTCATGCCCGTTGAGCCCACAGCCCACATCATCCCCGAGATCAGGCCCAGCCACTCTCCAAGCCTGCGCGGAATGGGCCAGTCCCCCGACGCGCCGAGCATGACGCCCAGACCGGCAAGCCCCGCGAAAATCGCCACCAGACGCAAAACGGGTGTCTTCCAGCCCAGCAGATACCGCGCGATCAGCGTGCTCCAGACCGGGGTGAGAAAGAACAACAACACCACAATGGTCACGCGACCGTAGATCAACGCGATGGAGTAAAGCGCAAAGCCCGCACCGCCAAACGCGATGGCCGCCAGGCCAACCCTGTCGGCCCGCGCCAGCCCATCCCGAAACCGCAGCATCAGCGGCGCCAACGCGACACAACCCGCCAGCGTGATCGCCATGGTCCCCCACGCCCCGGTCATGCCCGCGCGTTCCAACCAGCGCACGGGCACCCAGTAGAAACCCCAGACGATCCCCGACAGGACGACGGCGATCGAAGCGACAGATATGCGGGAGACGCTCATGCCGCACCGCTATCGACGATGGATCCCGTGATCAAGCCTCCAGTTCGGCATCCCAGTAGAGGAAATCCATCCAGCTTTCATGCAGGAGGTTCGGCGGGAACTTGCGGCCCATGTTGCGTAATTCTTCGGCACCGGGCTGGCGCGGGGGCTTGCGCAGGGTAAAGCCGGTCTGGTGCAGCGACCTGGAGCCCTTGCGCAGGTTGCACGGGCTACAGGCCGCCACGACGTTCTGCCAGCTGGTGATCCCGCCGCTCGCACGTGGCACCACGTGGTCGAACGTCAGATCCCCCTTCGCGCCGCAATACTGGCAGCGGAATTCGTCGCGCAGAAATAAATTAAAGCGCGTGAAGGCCACGCGCTTTTGGGGTTTTACGTAATCTTTGAGCACCACGACCGAGGGGATCCTGAGCGTGGTGGTGGGACTGTGCACACAGTCGTCATATTCCGCCACGATATCGACCCGGTCGAGGTATTTGGCTTTGACCGCTTCCTGCCAGGACCACAGC
>JBFFQZ010000272.1:0-4516 GCA_041573235.1 Sulfitobacter sp.
ACACACGTGACGATTTCAAGCGGAACCGCGCCGCCCCCCTCGCCGAGTGGCGCCAGCTTTGTTCGGCATAGGTTCAGACATCTGGCGGTGAACTGAGACTGGTTCGCATCGGTCCGACAGCACCCTAGACGAAATTTCAGGAATTTTCCGGCGAAACCTCCCGGATCCAAACACCCCCTGATTGCAAAGGGAAACAATCATTCGGAAATTTTGGGATTAAACCGAGAATAGCGTCTAAAATAAGGCAATAATAGGGCTATCATCACTTAAATTTGCCACAGACAGGCCACATTCGATAAATTCCCCCATGGGGGCAATTATCGATTCTGGGGGTGCGGCTTTGACGCTGTTTTGTGGAAATTTGGCTGGCGTGTGCATCAATACTTTTTTGTGTTCGGAGGCTTGCACTGACCAAATGGCGGCCAAAGCCATCAAGGCTGGGGGGCATAAAGTGCCCGTTTCGGCTTCGCGCTTTCGTTGATCGCCAATGTCAAAGGGTACATACGAGTTCTTGTTTGATGTCGACGAACGCCATGGCGAACGTGTCTTTTTCGATGCATCCAGGGTTCGTAGGGCGCGGTTGAGGCGTCTCACCGTTGCATTTGTGTGCATGTTTTTGACCTGGGGGATCCTCTTTTTGGGAAGCGCGACCTCTGTGCGCGGCCTGATTGATGAGCTTTTTTTCTGGCACAAGGTCAATCAATTGACCGATGCAACGCCGACGCTGGTGCATGACACCCACGAACAAGTGCTTCAACCGATGTTCGTTGCGGCGGCCACGGCGTCACCAACCGAGCCCGCGATCTGCGAGGATCGCCCTGCGCCAGCATTTGCCCCGCAGGCCGCCACCGAAACACAGCGGGTTTTCGGCCATGTTCCCAGCAGTTTGGCATGGGCGCCGCTTTCACTGGCAAGCAGTTGTGGCGCGCTTGACGTGTTGATTCCTGACTGGATTTCGATCAAATCCACGGATGGCCGCGTGCATATCGACCCTGCCAACAACAGCGTGCGTGAGGCGATCGAGAGCTATCGCAGGAACGCGGAGCGCCCGCCGGTGCTGATGCCGTCTGTGATCCTCGATACCAAATTTGATACCGACCGGATGTTGGCTCAACTTCGTGATCCAGAAACGTTGGGCGCAATCCTGCGTGATCTTTTGGCGACTGCCGAAGCTTTTGACGCGGTCGGTCTGTGCCTGGACTTCAAGCAGCTAGATGAAAGGCAGCTTCTGGTACTTGATCCTGTTTTTGAGCAGATATCCACGGTCCTGCGAGACAGCGGACGACAAGCCTGTATTGTTCTGTCGGAACAGCAAAAGGTCTGGAGCAACCAGGCCCTGACCCGCCATTTCGACAATGTAATCCTCAAGGCGTTCCGAGAACCTTGGATCGGAAGCCCGCCCTGGCCTCTGGCTCACGATGCGTGGTTTGAGGAGCTTGCAGAACGAGCCTTGGCGGCGATCGGGCCAGAGCGCTTGACCCTAGCGATTGGAAACTTCGCCGTGGAGTGGACGACGCGGCGACCACTGCCCAAAACCCTTCCTTACGCCGAAGCCATGATAAAACTGGCCGACGCTGACGCAAATCTAACCTTTAGCCCGCAACTCGGCAATTCGTTCAGTTCCTATCGTGATGATGCGCGTGGCAGTCACAAGCTCTGGCTGCTTGATGCCGCATCGGCGCATAACCAGCTTCTTACACTCAAGGCGCTTGGCGTGCGCAATGTCGCCATCTGGTCGCTGGGCCGTGAAGATCCAGGGCTCTGGAGTATTCTGGTCAACGTGGGGGCGAGCCCCGCCGGGCTGACATCTGATCTCGCCGAGGTGCGCCTGCCGCACTATGTTGCCTACCGTGGCGAAGGGGCGTTTCTGCGGGTAATCGGTTCGCCGCAATCCGGGCTGCGCCAGGTTGATGTCGATCCCGTAACGGGACGGATCAGCGCCGTATCATATACGCGAATGCCCCGGTCATATATGCTTGAACGCTACGGTCGATCGGACGCAAGAAAACTGGTGCTGACCTTTGATGATGGGCCAGACCGTACATACACCAGCGCCATTCTCGACTCGCTGAAGCAAGCGGAGGTTCCGGCCGCGTTTTTTGTTGTGGGAACGCAGGTGATGGAAGAACCGGATCTTCTGAACCGAATGATCGCAGAAGGTCACGAGGTTGGTTCGCACACGTTCTCGCATCCGAGGATGGACCAAATATCGCATTCACGGTCCGATCTGGAGCATGGCATGATGTCCAAGCTTATTGCTGGATATTCTGGACATAATACTATTCTCTACCGCGAGCCCTTCTTGCGCTCTGGCGGTCCGATCGAAGAAAGCCGGGTGCATTCACTGGTGGAGGTCCAGAACCAAGGCGGCATCATCGCTGGCATGGAAATCGTGCCGAAGGACTGGGAAGGGATGCCAACCGACGCAATCGTGAAGTACGTGATTGATGAGGTGAAGAAGGGGGTCGGCAATGTAATCCTGCTTCATGATGGCGGTCAGGACCGCGGCGCCACTGTTGCTGCGGTTCCGCTAATTATCAACGAGCTTCGCGCGTTAGGTTATGAGTTCACTACGCTGGCCGATCTTCTCGGCATCGAGCGGGCGGCCCTGATGCCGAGTGCCAGCGGTCGCTGGCTGTTATTTGACTGGCTCTCCTTCGAATTTCTATCGATCACATGGCTTAGTTTGGAAACGATTTTCTGGGCCGTGCTGGCGATTGGTTTCGTTCGAATGCTGATCATTTTAGCGCTGGCGCATATGCGTTGCCCAGTGCGTCCGATTGACCGCAATTATGAACCAAAGGTTACCGTCGTGATCCCTGCCTTTAACGAAGAAAAAGTGATCTCAAATTGTATCCAAAGCGTTCTTGCCAGCGACTATGGAAATTTCGACGTCGTTGTTGTGGACGACGGATCGCAGGATAGAACATTCGACGCGGTTCTGCGGTTCCGCAACAATCCGCGAGTTCACATCCTTGCAAAGCTCAATAGCGGCAAGTGGAGTGCCTTGAACGCAGCAGTAGCGAAAACAAAATCCGAATTCATCATGTGTATCGACGCCGACACACAAATAGATCCCGCGGCAATTGGCTATCTCGCCCGCCAATTCGCCAATCCGCGAATTGGTGCCGTCGCTGGAAAGATCACGGTCGGCAACCGAAAGAACTTGCTGACCAGACTGCAAGCGCTCGAATACATAACTTCGCAGAATTTCGACCGCAGCGCCTATGACCTGATCGATGGCATGCTGGTTGTTCCTGGTGCTATTGGAGCTTGGCGTACGGCTGCCATCGTTGAAGCCGACCTCTTCAGCGACGATACGATGGCCGAGGATGCCGACCTGACAATTACAATCAATCGCCTCGGCTACCGTGTGACCTATGAGGAACGTGCGATCGCGTATACCGAAGCGCCGGATACCGTCAGTCAGCTTCTGGGCCAACGGTTGCGCTGGTCGCTCGGAATGTTCCAATGCGCCTGGAAGCATAAATCCGCGATCCGCGAAGGCCGCGCCCTTGGGCTGGTTTCGATCCCAGACATGCTGATCTTCGGCTACCTCTTTCCCTTGCTGGCGCCGATTGCCGATATTTTTGTGTTGTTTTTGCTATATAATTTTTTTTCCGCCACTTGGTCGGGTGAGGTTGGGACTGCAGTTTCAAAAACACCATCACATTTACTCTGGGCCTATATGATTTTGCCATTGCTTGACTTAGTTGTCGCGGCCTACGCGCTGAAATCTGACAAGCATGAAAGCCTCTGGCTGCTCTGGCTGTTCCCGTTCCAGCGTTTCTTCTATCGCCAATTACTTTACCTTTCGGTTTACCGCGCGGCGCTGCGTGCGATCACCGGAAGCTTGATCGGTTGGGGTCGATTACGGCGCACGGGGCAACTCACTTTGCAACGGAGCATGCCATGAAGCGACGCGGCTTCCTGGCATCTTCCGCCGCAATGGGCTTATTGTCGGTCTTGCCGCCCACCCGGGTATTATCTAGTTCGGGCATCGCTTCGACCGCGGTTGTAATCACCGATATTTCTGCGAATACGGAGCCTGGCGCGCTGCTTCGGTTTGCCGAACACCTTTTGAAACTAGGCATATGGAGCACCTTTGCGATCCGGCTTCCTTCGGGCGACGAATCTGATGTCCGGCTGGCAAAAACGATCGAAGATTTGACGCAGTTGGGCGGCGGCGTGGATTTTGCGATCGAAATGCCTAAGCTTGCTGCGATGTCACCCTATTTTCAATCCCGCGCGGTTTTTGAGGCACGCGCGCAATTGCAGGGTATCCTCGGTGCGAAAGCGCCACCGCTGCAGTTTCAGACTGTCCTTTGCGCAGAGATTGAGGCCCCCGTAGAACCTACCGGTGTGCGGTCTTCGGGAGTTCGCAACGTTCTGGTCAAACCCGTCTCCAACGCGCCGGTCCAATCTGAAAACTGGGGTGACGGTGTTGTTCGCTTTTTCGGTGGTCAGACTCTTTCTTTGCAGCGCGACTTTACCCTCCAGTCGGACGCGATGGGTG
>JBFFQZ010000273.1:0-4502 GCA_041573235.1 Sulfitobacter sp.
GCAGCGCTATGAACAGATCACCTTATGGGGCCGTTTTTACGCATTGGCGCAGCGGATGCCCTGGCCCATGGCACGCGTATACCTGTCCCGCTTTTGTCGAAGGGCTGGCTGACGGCTCGCTGCCGCGTGCCGCGTTCCTGCATTACCTTGTACAGGACTACGTGTTCCTCGTGCATTTCGCGCGGGCATGGTCGCTGGGCGTCGTCAAAGCCGAGACCCTGGACGAAATGAAAGTCTGCGCGGGCACGGTCGATGCCTTGGTCAATCACGAGATGGCGTTGCATGTCAAAACCTGTGCAGCCGCGGGCATCGGCGAGGCGGAGCTGTTCGCCGCCACAGAAGAGTTCGAAAACCTCGCTTACACCCGCTATGTGATGGATGCCGGGCAGCATGGGGATTTTCTTGATCTGATGGCGGCCCTCGCGCCATGTTGTTTCGGTTATGGCGAAATCGGCACCCGGTTGGTCAGATCAGCCGCCGCCGACACACCTTACCGCGCGTTGATCGATACCTATGCCGATGGCGGCTATCAAAACGTCATGGTATCTGTCGGAGAGATGATTGATGCTGCGGTTGCGCGGCGCTTGGGGGCCGATCCTACGCAATCAGCACGCTGGTCGCACCTGCAGGCGCGCTTTGCCACGGCCACGCGGCTGGAGGTCGCGTTCTGGGACATGGGGCTGCGCGCAGCCTGACACAGCCCCTCGCCATTGAGCTGCAAGGGACGTATCACATTGATGGGCTGCGACGGGGCGGACCCGTTGGTGTGGCCTTGCCTGCACGGCAACGGATCTGCATTTTTCAGCGGTCGGCTGTGGGAACGCTGCGTCCCGTCAGACAGCCGAGGTTCCGGCGGTGCGCTCCGCCAATCGCCGACAGCCTTCGCACGCGCGCGAGCATTCATGATAACTGTTTTTGGCAGGTGCCCTTTGGGCGGTGGGCGTCGTGCCGCATGACAGGGTGCAATGCGGGTCCGAACGCCCGCTTGCGCTGGACGCGCTGACGGCGACCATGGGGGGGCAAGCGACCCATGGGCCGCTCGTCGGGAGGGGCCCAGAGGGTGCCCCCGCCGCGGGCGGCCGACCTATTGCTTGACCCGGCTCATGGCGGGATCGAACAGCGGTTTCAGCGATGCCCTTGCCGCAACGCGCCGCCCGCCGATTTCGATCGACCAGCGACCTTTCTCGACCGCTTCCGCGTTCAGTGGCGCGTCCATTTCGACAAACCCGATGCCCACCGCACCACCGAGCGTGTGACCGTAGGCCCCGACCTGGATGTAGCCGACCGGATCATCGTCAAGATGGATGATCTCGTTGCCGTGCATCAGCGGTTCAGGGTCGGACAGCAGGAACTGCAACATGCGCCGTTTCGGGGTGCCGAGGGCCTTGCTCTGCGCCAAGGCATCGCGACCGATGAAGCCGCCGGGCTTGTCGAGCTTGACGGCAAAGCCCAGCCCGGCCTCGATCGGGGTGTCCGTGTTGTCCACATCGACGCCGAAATCGCGATAGGCCTTTTCCAGTCGCAGCGAGGACAACGTCTGCATCCCGGCATTGCGCAGCCCCTGGTCGGCGCCTGCCGCCATCAGAAGGTCGTAGACCTGCACGGCATGCAGGCTGGGGACATGCAGCTCCCACCCCAGTTCGCCAACATAGGTGACGCGCAGGGCATGGACGCGGAACAGGCCGACATCGATATGGCGCGCGGACATGAACGCAAAGGCCTCGTTTGACAGATCGGCATCGCTGACCGTTTCGAGAATGGCGCGTGCCTTGGGGCCGTGCAGGTTGATCTGCGTGATGCCATCCGTCACGTCGGTAATCGTCACGAACTCGTCCGGGCCGATGTGCCGCCGCATCCAGGTTTCTGTATGACCGTGGCTGTTTTCGCCGACGACGACCATGTATCGGTCCGCAGAGATCCGGGTCACGGTCAGATCCGCCTCGAAGCCGCCGAGCGCGTTGACCCAGGCGGTGTAGACCACCTTGCCCGGAGGGACATCGACCTCGTTGCAGCTGATGCGATTGAGCAGCGTGCAGGCATCGCGCCCCTGCACGAGGAATTTCGCCATTGATGACATGTCCATCAGGATCGCATCCTCGCGCGCGGCGCGGTGCTCCTCGGCGTGCCAGTCGAACCAGTTCTGGCGACCCCAGCTATAGGTCTCGACTTTTGCCTGATCGGGTGTCGGCGCGAACCAGTCAGGCAGCTCCCAGCCGTGGCTTTCGCTGAAATGGGCGCCCGCGGCCTTCAGCCGGTCATAGAGCGGCGAGCGTTTGAGGCCGCGCGCGGTCTTGAAGCTTTCGTTCGGGAAATGTGCGCCAAAGCTCTTGGCAAGCAGCTCGGGCGTGCGGGCACGCCGGAATGCCGGTGTGTTGTGGCTGCCGTCGGCGAAGCGATCGACGTTGAACGTGGTGTGATCGACCGGGCAGTGGCCGTCGACGATCCAATGCGCCAGCGTCTTGCCGACGCCCGGCCCGTAAAGGATGCCGAGCGAGTTCATGCCTGCCGCGACCCAACAGTTGCGCAGGGTCGGGGCCTCGCCCAGCAGCGGCGCGAGGTCCGGGGTGAAACTTTCCGGTCCGCAAAAGAATTTGCGCACGCCTGCCTCTGCCACTTTGGGCACGCGGCTGAACGCGGCCTCCAGATGCGGGGCCATCCGGTTCCAATCCGGCTCGATTTCGCCAAAGGCGAAATTCTCGGGGATCGCGTCGATCATCCATGGCGCAGCGTCAGGTTCGAACAACCCAACCAGCAGCCCGCCGACTTCTTCGCGGTAGTAGGACCAGTTGTGCGGATCTTCGAGCAACGGCAGATCGCGGTCCACGCCCTCGATATCCTCGGTGATCAGGTAATAGTGTTCGGCGGCCTGCAGCGGCAGATTGAGCCCGGCGCGTTCACCGATCTGCCGCGACCACATGCCCGCGGCGATCACCACGTGTTCGGCCGTGATCTCACCGTGATCCGTTCGCACCCCCACGGCGCGGCCGTCACGCGTCAGGATATCCCGAACCGCGATGTTTTCGATGATCTGCGCACCACGCTTTCGCGCCCCGCGCGCAAGGGCCATCGTGGTGTCGACGGGGTTCGTGCGCCCCTCCTTAGGATACCAGAAGGCCGCCAACGTGTTGCTGAAGTCGCCGATGGGAAAACGCTCCTGCGCCTCACGGGGCGAGATTTCGTGGATCTCGAACCCCTGCAGCCTCATGAAGGCGGCACCGCGGCGCATTTCCTCCAGCCGCTCGGGCGTGTCGGCGGGCTGGATATAACCGACTTCGCGCCATCCGGTCGCCTGTCCGGTTTCATCCTCCAACCCGGCGATCAGGTCGCGGCCATGCAGGTACAGCTCGCACTCCCACTCCGCGCCGAGGATCGCGGGCACGATCTCTCCTGCTGCGTGCCACGTCGTGCCGGCGGTCAGCCTGTCCCGTTCCAGAACGACGACATCGGTCATGCCGAGCTGGGTCAGGTGGTAGGCTATGTTGCAGCCGATCGAGCCGCCCCCGATGATGACGACCTGGGCGTGGCTCGGAGGGGTGGGGGGCATCATGTTGGCTCCTGCGGCTGTGATTGTTTGATCAAATGTCTGCCTTGACCGATCAGGAAAATCAAGACATTGATTGAATAACCATTCAATGGAGTCTGCATGCAGGAACCTGCGACAAAGAAGCCACCCAGAACCGCTCCGCCCGAGGCCCGGCGCGATCAGCTTATCGAGGCGACGATCACGTCGATCAGCAAACACGGTATTTCCGGCACCACGCTGGCCAAGGTCACCGCCGAAGCCGGGCTGTCGCTGGGGTTGGTGAATTTTCACTTCAAGAGCAAGGAGGCCCTTCTGACGGCAACGTTGACGCACCTCGCCGACGAACATCGCGGGCTTTGGATCAGCGAGTCTTCGCGATCGGACGTGGCCCCAGCGGAAAAGCTGCAGGCGATCGTCAATGCCCAGTTTCACCCCCGTATCTGCAACCGCCGGAAGCTTTCGGTCTGGTTTGCCTTTTTCGGTGAATCCCGGCCACGCACTGCCTATCGGAAGGTGACGGGACCTCTCGATGAGGAACGGCAAAACGCAACGGCGGAGCTATGCGCGGAGATCACGACCGAAGGCGGCTATTGCGGGATTATCCCCGAGACACTTTCAGCCACGCTGGAGAGCCTTTTCGACGGGTCCTGGCTCAATATACTGATGTATCCGGATCGGTTCACGCGAAAGATGGCGAGGGACAACGTGATGGAATATCTGCATCTCTGCTTCCCGCGGGATTTCGAGAGCCGTGTCACCAACCCGCAATCGTGAGGTTCGGGTCGCCACTTTGCCGGGGGAGAAGCGCCGGTATCGGGACGCTGTCGGGGAATTCCAGTGTTGAATGTCACTGAGAACTGACCCGGTATTGTCACCGAGATTTGGCCCGCTCAGTCATTATGCTTAGTTCGTCATGATGTGGTCAATGGCGTTGTCTCCTTCGGTTTTTGTTTCGCAGTCTTGGCGCTGGCTTTGAAGC
>JBFFQZ010000274.1:0-4488 GCA_041573235.1 Sulfitobacter sp.
ATATGCGCCTCGCTAGAGCTGTCGACGATGGCGAGGTTCTTGCCGTTGAACATCGTATCGAGCACGGTGACCTCAAGCGTGGCCGCCCCGGTGATCGCGGCTTCGCCCGGCTCCAGATAGACCTGCACGCCATAGGTGTCGGCAAAGCTCTTGAGCCGGTCCGCAAGACGATCCAGCGGATAGCCCGGCGCGGTGAAATGAATCCCGCCGCCCAGGCTGACCCAGGCCATCTTGTGCAGCGTCGCACCGAACCTGTTCTCGATCAGCGTCAGCATCTCGTCGAAACGCGCAAAGCTGTCGTTTTCGCAGTTGTTGTGGAACATCAGGCCGGTGATGCTGTCGGCGACCGCCGCGATCCGTTCGGGGTCGCTTTCGCCCAGACGGCTGAAAGGGCGGGCCGGATCGGCAAGGTCGAACTCGGACGTGGACACGCCGGGATTGACCCGCAGCCCGCGCACATGCCCCTGCGAGGCGCTGTCAAAGCGGGTCAGCTGCCCGATGGAGTTGAAGATGATCTTGTCGGAATGGGCCAGCACCTCGGCGATCTCGTCATCCGCATAGGCCACTGAATAGGCATGCGTCTCGCCGCGAAACCGCTCGCGGCCCAACCGGACCTCATAGAGCGACGAGGACGTCGATCCGTCCATGTAATCGGACATGAAGTCAAAGACTGACCACGTGGCAAAGCATTTGAGCGCCAGCAGCGACCTGGCCCCTGACGCCTCGCGCAGCCATGCGATCTTTTCGAGGTTGGGCAGCAGGCGGGACTTGTCGATGAGGTAATAGGGTGTCTGCACGGCAAGGTCCTTTCGTTGGATGGAACGTGACTCCGCACGCGGTGTCGGCGTCCCTGCGTCGTCCTAGGCAAAAACGCGCCGGGGTTCAACAAAGCGGCGATGACTTTTACCCGTTGGTGTGCAGGCGGACATGGGCGCGGGTTCGACGATTTCAGCACCCGCGCATAATTTTCCCTAGCGTCAACTAAAGTTGCTTGGCACTGTGTGTTTACAATCAATGCGTGCATCAGGGAGGTAGACATGCTTGACACAACGGTGGCCGATCAAACACAGGCGTTTCTGGATGATTTCGGCAAGGCATTGGAGACAGGCGACATCGCCGCGGCGCAGGGCATGTTTCTGGACGATTGCTATTGGCGCGACCTCGTGACCTTTACCTGGAACATCAAGACCGTCGAGGGCAAGGAGCAGGTGGAGGACATGCTCAGGCATCAGCTTTCGACCACCAGGCCGCGCGGCTGGCGGCTGGCCGAGGGCGAAGTCCCCACCGAGGAAGACGGTGTGACGACCGCGTGGATCGAGTTCGAAACCGAGGTCGCGCGCGGCTTTGGTCTTGTGCGTCTGCAGGAGGGCAAGATCTGGACATTGCTGACCACGATGGCCGAACTGAAGGGGCATGAAGAGCCGAAGGGATTTGACCGGCCGCTGGGGGCAAAACACGTCGCCGACAAGCACCAGCTCACCTGGAAAGAGGAGCGCGAGAAGGAAGCGGCCGAGCTGGGCTATGAGACGCAGCCCTATTGCCTGATCATCGGGGGCGGGCAGGGCGGCATCGCGCTGGGTGCGCGGTTGCGGCAGTTGGGCGTGCCGACGATCATCGTCGAGCGCAACGCGCGTCCCGGAGACAGCTGGCGGCGGCGCTACAAGTCGTTGTGCCTGCATGACCCGGTCTGGTACGACCATCTGCCCTACATCAAGTTTCCCGAAAACTGGCCCGTCTTCGCCCCCAAGGACAAGATCGGCGACTGGCTCGAGATGTACACCAAGGTGATGGAGCTGAACTATTGGACGAAGACCACGGCCAAATCCGCGACCTATGATGAGCAGGCCCAGCAATGGACCGTCGTCGTGGACCGCGACGGCGAGGAAATCGTGCTCAAGCCCACGCAACTGGTGATGGCCACCGGCATGTCCGGCAAGAAGCGGATGCCCGATTTTCCGGGCATGGACCGGTTCAAGGGTGTCCAGCAGCACAGTTCCGAACATGAGGGCCCTGACCAGTGGAGCGGCAAGAAAGTGGTCGTCGTCGGCTCGAACAATTCCGCCCATGACATTTGTGCCGCACTTTGGGAGCATGACGCGGATGTGACCATGGTGCAGCGGTCCTCGACCCACATCGTGCGCTCGGAGACCTTGATGGACGTGGGCCTGGGCGATCTTTATTCGGAACAGGCGGTGCGCAACGGGGTGACCACCGAAAAGGCGGATCTGATCTTTGCCTCCCTGCCCTACCGGATCCTGCATGAATTCCAGATCCCGGCCTATGAAGAGATGAAAAAGCGCGACGCGGAGTTCTACGCGGGTCTGGAAAAGGCTGGATTCTGGCTGGATTGGGGGGACGACGGGTCGGGATTGTTCATGAAATACCTGCGCCGCGGGTCGGGGTATTACATCGACGTGGGCGCCTCGCAACTGATCATCGACGGCAAGATCAAGCTCAAGCGCGGGCAGGTGACGCAACTGGACGAGAGCGGCGTGATCCTTGACGATGGCACGCATCTCGATGCGGATCTGATCGTCTATGCCACCGGCTACAATTCGATGAACGGCTGGGTCGCGGACCTGATGGGGCAGGACATGGCCGACCGCGTGGGCAAGGTCTGGGGCCTGGGGTCGGACACCACCAAGGATCCCGGCCCCTGGGAGGGCGAGCAGCGCAACATGTGGAAACCCACGCAGCAGGAGAACCTGTGGTTCCACGGTGGCAACCTGCACCAGTCGCGCCTTTACTCGCAGTACCTGGCACTTCAGCTCAAGGCGCGGATGGAGGACATTCCCACGCCGGTCTATGGCCTTCAGGACGTGCACCATCTGTCCTGACCTCTTGCGCGGACAGGCGCGCGGGGCCGTGTGATCGCGGTCCCGTGCGCCTAATCGTGGAATGATCCGATATTGCGCTTGCACGCTGTCGTGTTTCTCGGGATGTACGGGGAAATTGGATAGAAAGGGCGCTTACCATGAACAACGCTGCAAATTTTTATATTGACGGAAAATGGGTTACCCCGCTTGCGGGCCGGGACTTTGACGTCATCGACCCTTCCACAGAAGAGGTCGCCGCGACGATCTCGCTTGGCGGGCAGGCTGACACGGATGCTGCCGTCGCCGCCGCCAAGGCCGCGTTTCCCAAATGGCGCCTGTCCTCCAAGGCCGAGCGGATCGAGCTGATGGAGGCGATCCTGGACGTTTACATGCGCCGTTCCGATGAAATGGGGGCGGTGATCAGCCAGGAAATGGGCGCGCCCATCGACATGTCCAAGACACAGCAATCGGGAACCGGCTCGTTCCATCTCAAGGCGTTTCTGGCCGCCCTGAAGGATTTCGAATTCGAAACGTCGCTGCGTCCCGGTGACGAAGACACCCGCATCATTCACGAGCCGATCGGCGTCTGTGCGTTGATCACGCCGTGGAACTGGCCGATGAACCAGATCACGCTCAAGGTGATCCCAGCGCTCGCGGCCGGCTGCACCATGGTTCTCAAGCCGTCCGAGCAGTCGCCGCTGTCGGCGGTGCTGTTCTCTGAAATCCTGCACGAAGCGGGCGTGCCCGCGGGCGTCTACAACATGCTCAACGGAGACGGCGAAGGTGTGGGCAGCCAGTTGTCCACGCACAAGGACGTGGACATGGTCAGCTTTACGGGATCGACCCGTGCAGGCCGCGCGATCACCATTGCCGCAGCCGAAACCATCAAGCGCGTGAGCCTTGAGTTGGGGGGCAAGGGCGCGAACCTCGTTTTCGCCGACGCGGACCCCAAGGCGGTCAAGCAGGGGATCATCCGCTGCTTCAACAACACCGGTCAGTCGTGCAATGCGCCCACGCGGATGTTGGTCGAACGCTCGCGCTATGACGAGGCGGTCGAAGAGGCAAAGGCCGCAGCCGAAGCCACAACCGTCAACGCCGCCGCCGAGGCGGGCCGCCACATCGGTCCGCTGGTGTCCGAGATGCAGTTCAACAAGGTTCAGGACCTGATCCAGAAAGGCATCGACGAAGGCGCGCGGCTGGTGACGGGCGGCGTCGGGCGCCCCGAGGGGCTGAACCGTGGCTTCTTCGTGCGGCCGACGGTGTTTGCGGATTGCAACAACGACATGACCGTCATGCGCGAAGAAATCTTTGGCCCGGTGCTGTCGATGATGCCTTTCGACACCGAAGAGGAAGCCATCGCGATCGCCAATGACACCGACTATGGGTTGACCAACTACGTGCAGACAACGGACCCCGAAAAGGCCCGCCGCGTCGCGCGCGCCCTGCGGTCGGGCATGGTCGACATCAACGGGAAGGCACGCGGCGCCGGGGCTCCTTTCGGCGGCATGAAGCAATCCGGCAATGGCCGCGAGGGCGGCAAATGGGGGCTGGAGGAGTTCCTTGAGGTCCGTGCCATTGGGGGCTGGCCCGTCGAGTGACACTTGTCGGCGGGACGGTCCGGCCGGTCCGCCGCACCTGAACGTCAACCTTGAAGAACTGCCGCGCGCCGGGC
>JBFFQZ010000275.1:0-4466 GCA_041573235.1 Sulfitobacter sp.
CGGATCCTGCAGGACGAGGGGACGAAGTTCGGCGCGAGCCTCAACGAGAACTGGCTGAACGGGCTGGGCGGGCCCGCCTGGCAACAGCAGGTCGAGCGGATCTATGACCGTGACCGGATCACGGAACGGATCCGCGCGGGGCTGGAAACAACGCTGCAGGGCGATGCGCTGGAGCTGACGATAACGTTCTTCGCATCAAGCCTGGGCCAGCGGATCATCACGCTGGAGAATTCCGCCCGCGTGGCGATGGACGACGATGACATCGATGCCGAGGCCCGCGAGCGCTGGTCAGCCCTGCAGGACAGGGATCCTCACAGGTTCGCGATGCTGACCCGGATGATCGACGCGGGCGATCTGGTCAATCGCAACGTGACCTCGGCGCTCAATTCCAACTTTCAGTTTCTGCGCGCCCTCGTCGATGGCGGCGCCTTTGTGATGTCCGAAGACGAGATCCTTGGCGATGTGTTGGCCGAGCGTGACGACATCACCACGGACACCGATGCGTGGATCGGGGCGTTCATGCTGCTGGCCTACAGCCCGCTCAGCGATGCCGAGCTGGAAACCTACGTGTCCTTTGCCGAGACGCCGACCGGCACGGCGCTGAACGCCGGGTTCTTCGCGGGCTTTGATCCGCTGTACCGGGACAGTTCCTATGCGTTGGGCCGCGCCTTGGCACTGAACATGGCCGCAGAGGAGCTTTGAGCGGGAATACCGCTGCAAATGGCTTGACTTGAAAGGCTGATCCGAACATAAGCCAACATCTCGGCGGGGCTCCCGAATCCGAGTTTATATCAATGACGCCCAAGGGCGCGCTGTTCGACGGTGAGGGTTCCCTCGCAAACGCCCGGCTTCGGGGACCACAGGACGCGGAAAATATGAAGGAAGACCTATGTTTGCGGTCCTGAAAACAGGCGGTAAGCAATATAAAGTACAGGCCGGCGACATGCTGCGCGTGGAACGTATTGCGGCATCCGCCGGTGAAACCGTTCAATTCAACGAAGTGCTGATGCTTGGTGGCGACACCCCGCAGGTCGGCTCTCCTCTGATCGAGGACGCGGCCGTGCAGGCCGAAGTCGTCGACCAGATCAAGGGCGACAAGGTCATCCACTTCGTCAAGCGCCGCCGGAAGCACTCTTCCAAGCGCACCAAGGGTCACCGTCAGAAGCTGACGCTGGTCAAGATCACCGAGATCATGGCATCCGGCGCAGGCAAATCCGGCGTCGCAGCCGCTGTGGGCACCGGTTCTGTCAGCGCGGACGTAGTGGCCGCAATCACCGGCAAGGCCGTTGAAGCACCTGCCAAGGCCGCAAAGCCTGCAAAAGCCGCCAAAGCGGAAAAGCCCGCAAAGGCCAAGAAGGCCGCCAAAGCCGACGGCGATGATCTGTCCCAGATCTCGGGCATCGGTCCGGTCATCGTTGGCAAGCTGAACGATGCGGGCATCACGACATTCGCGCAGATTGCCGAGTGGACAGAAGCCGACGTTGAAGCTATCGAAGAGAAACTGTCGTTCAAAGGTCGTGTCGGTCGTGAAGACTGGATCGCACAGGCCAAAGAACTGACAAAAGGCTAAGGAGAGACCTAATGGCACATAAAAAAGCAGGCGGCTCATCCCGTAACGGGCGCGACTCAGCTGGTCGTCGCCTTGGCGTGAAGAAATATGGCGGCGAAGTCGTCGTTCCCGGCAACATCATCGTGCGTCAGCGCGGCACCAAGTTCTGGCCGGGCCAGAATGTGGGCATGGGCAAGGATCACACCATCTTTGCGACCGTTGACGGCAATGTTCAGTTCCACAAGGGATTGAAAAACCGCACGTTCATCTCGATCGTCCCGGCAGCCGAGGCTGCAGAATAAGCCGTACCCGCAAGGTTTGAAAATTCAGGGGATCGGCGGAAACGCCGGTCCTTTTCTCTTTCTGGTCCCGCGCTTCCTCCCTCCCTGATCGAAAGGAGTGCCCCCATGCAGACGATGTTTTCCCGCACGACCTTGATGGATGGTCCGGCGTGTCTGCATGCGACCACCCCGCGGCACCTGCACGGGCGGGCCGTCTGATGTCGATCGCGGTCCTGCCGCTTGCGATCTTCGCAGCATCTCAGATCGGGACACCAGGCCCTGCAAACATGGCGCTGTTGGCGACCGGGGCGCGGTATGGCTTTCGCGCGGCACTTCCCTTCGTGGTCGGCGTGGCCCTCGGCAAGCAGCTCATCATCTGGCCCATCGGCTTTGGGCTGATGGAACTGGCCGCTGCGGCACCGGGGCTTTTCACGGCGCTCAAGTATCTCTCGGCGGCCTATATCGTCTGGCTGGCATGGAAGGTCGCCAATCTGCGTCTGGGCGAGCGTGGCGCCGCAGTTCAGGCACCCGGATTTTCGGCGGGCCTGATCGTGCATCCGCTCAACCCCAAGGCCTGGGCCATGATCGTCGGCAGCTTCACCGCATTCATCGGCCCTGATGTGCCCGCCCTTACCGCCACGGCAACGGTTGCCGCGGTGCTGCTGAGCTGCCAGATCCTGCTACACCCGCTTTGGACCCTGGGCGGACAGGCCATCGCGAGCACCGTTGCGGGTACGCGGGCCGAACCCTACCTGATGTGGACGCTCGCCGCGCTGACCGTGGCATCTGTTCTGTTTGTTCTCTTCGCAAAAGGATCCTGACCCGTGGACACCGCGATACAGCAGCCAACCCTTTACACCGACCGCTTCGCGCTGCGCCCCGTCCGCATGTCCGACCTCACCCGGATCGAGCATTATGCAGCCGACATCCGCCTTGCGGCGCATACCACGCGCATCCCGCATCCGCTGCCGCCCGGCCTGATCGCGGGCTTCATCGAGCGTGCGATGCGGGCCGACCGGGAAGAAGACGTCTGGGTGATGGATGGGGGCGATCATATCGGTACCGAAGTCATGGGGGTCATCAGCCTGATGCGGCTTGATCGCAACCAGTCCGAAGTCGGCTATTGGGTGGCGCCCCCGTTCTGGGGAACCCATGTCGCATCCGACGCCGTGCAGGCGTTGGTGCAGGGCAATCCACAAGGCCATTCAACGATGTTCGCAAGCGTCTTCCATGATAACCCTGCTTCTGCGAGGGTACTCATCAACGCAGGGTTTCAGTACCTGGGCGATGCGGAAACCTTCTGTCTTGCGCGGAACGCTTCTGTTCCAACCTGGACCTACAGCCGCAGATTGCGGTAACAATAGGATATAAAATGAAGTTTCTCGACCTTGCCAAAGTATACATCCGCTCCGGGGCCGGTGGCGGCGGCTGTGTGTCGTTCCGGCGCGAGAAATACATCGAATTCGGCGGTCCCGATGGCGGCGATGGCGGCGGCGGCGGCTCGGTCTGGGCCGAAGCGGTCGATGGGCTGAACACGCTCATCGACTTTCGGTATCAGCAGCATTTCTTTGCCAAGAACGGCCAGCCCGGCATGGGCAAGCAGCGCACGGGTAAGGATGGCGATGACATAATCCTGCGGGTTCCCGTGGGCACCGAGATCCTTGACGAAGATCAGGAGACGGTGATCGCGGACATGACCGAGCTGGGCCAGCGCGTGCAACTGGCGCGCGGGGGCAATGGCGGTTGGGGCAACCTGCATTTCAAATCGGCCACCAACCAGGCTCCGCGCCGTGCCAATCCCGGTCAGGACGGGGTTGAGCGGACGTTGTGGCTCCGGCTGAAACTGATCGCGGATGTGGGGCTTCTGGGTCTGCCCAACGCAGGCAAATCGACGTTCCTCGCGGCCACGTCGAATGCACGGCCCAAGATCGCGGATTACCCGTTCACCACGCTGCATCCCAACTTGGGCGTCGTCGGTGTGGACAACAGCGAATTCGTCGTGGCCGACATCCCCGGCCTGATCGAAGGCGCCCACGAGGGGCGCGGCATCGGCGACCGGTTCCTGGGCCATGTGGAACGCTGCGCGGTGCTGTTGCACCTTGTCGACGGCACGTCGGAAACAGTCGCGGATGACTACCGCACTATCATCACGGAGCTTGAAGCATACGGCGGTGCGCTGGCCGACAAACCGCGCATCACGGTACTGAACAAGATTGATGCACTGGATGAAGAACAGACCGCAAGCGCCCGGAACGAATTGGAAAAAGAGAGTGGTGGTCCGGTGATGGCAATGTCATCCGTAGCGGGGACCAACGTGGTCGAGGTGCTGCGCGCATTGCGGGCGGAAATCGACGATGACCGCATTCGTCAGAAACCGGTCGAGGAGACGGAAGCGTGGCGTCCCTGACCTCTGCCCGCCGTCTCGTGGTCAAGATCGGGTCGGCCTTGCTGGTCGACCGGTCTACGGGCGCGTTGCGGTCGGATTGGCTGGCCTCGCTTGCGCAGGACGTGGCGTGGCTGAAGGGTGAAGGCATCGATGTTGTGCTGGTCTCGTCAGGCTCGATTGCGCTGGGGCGCGGGGTGCTGAACCTGGGTGCGCACATGCTTGCACTTGAACAGTCGCAGGCCGCGGCCGC
>JBFFQZ010000276.1:0-4459 GCA_041573235.1 Sulfitobacter sp.
AGCAGCGCCGCCAGCGGCGCCAACATCTGCGGAGGCTTTTCCGGCCCTGCCTCGCCCTGCGAGACGAAATTCTCGATCCAGCGGACCGAGCCGATCAACTGCACGACCTGATAGAAACAGGCCACCACGCCAATCAGAAACACGAAAACGATGAAACCGTTCAGATAGGGGTTTGCCTGGAACACCGGCAGCACCCGCGGCAAGGCCACGAAAATGCCAAAGCCCGACAGGCCAAGCACCAGCAGCATCAAGGTGATCTGCCTTACCGGTTGCGAGAATTGTGGTTTTGCCTCGCGGTCTGGTTGCGCCATGCGCCCCTGCTCCTGACCTTATTGTTATCGCGGGACAGTTTAGCCTGATTTTCCCGCGACCCCAAGGATTTATACTGTGATCGCCCGTACCCGTGTGGCGAGCCAATCCATCGCCGGATCGTGCAGCCCCACCTGCGTGAGATGCTCGGCCGTGTTGTAAAGATATTCCGAGTTCGGCCCGCGTCCGCCGTGGGCGCGGGCAATGATCTGTGCCTGCTCTTCCAGTTCCAGATTGCCGCAATACTGAACGTGGCTTTCATCAACCACGTACACCAACGCGGTGACCGTGCGCCCGTCGAGCAATGTCACCGGCAGCAGTTCTT
Source organism: Sulfitobacter sp. (assembly GCA_041573235.1). Taxonomy (GTDB): domain Bacteria; phylum Pseudomonadota; class Alphaproteobacteria; order Rhodobacterales; family Rhodobacteraceae; genus Sulfitobacter. Next base: position 635 of record JBFFQZ010000276.1, read on the forward strand.
CCAGATAGGCGGACGATACAAGCTCGCGTTCACGCAGATAGGCCAACGTCTCGTCTTCGATCCCCGGCGCCACGCGCAGCGCCACGCCTTCGCACGCCTTGCCCTGCTGGCGGTCCAGCGCAAGTACCAGACCCGGATCCTGTTCCGTCCCGCGGTGATGGATCGAGCGCATGCAAAACGACCGCGCATAGTCCGGCAGCGTGCCGATCACCTGCTCGGCCACCTCAAAGCCGGGATTCCACAGCAGGCTGCCATAGCCGAAAACCCACATGCTCATGTCTCTGGTCCTCCGTTAACGGACGCGATATGGCAAATCGCAGACCGGATTGAAAGGGGCATGCCAAGATGCGTCGTAATCTGCTGGTATTTTGTGCCGCGGTGCTGGTGCTCTGGGGCGCGTGGTGGTGGGCCGCTACGACGGGCCTGCGCAGCGGCGTGACCGCGTGGTTCGACGCCCGCCGCGCCGAGGGCTGGCAGGCCGAAGCCACCGTGACGCGCGCAGGTTTTCCGATGCGCATCGGCGTAACGCTCGAGCGGATCGCACTGGACGATCCCGCGACGGCCAGCGCCCTGCGCCTGCCCGCGATGTTCCTGTCCAGCCCGATCTACTGGCCTGGCCATGCGACGGTGATGCTGCCTGACGCGCCCATCGCGCTGTCTGCGCCGCTGGGACAGCTGATGCTTACGACCACCGGTGCCACGGCCGCACTGCGCCTGCGTCCTGGATCGGCGCTCGAGCTTGAGGCGGTCCGCGGCCGGGCGCGCACCCTCGCGCTTGATCTGGACACGGGACCCGTCCTGTCGCTCAGCGGCCTGCGCGCCGACATCACACAGCAGACCGACCCGTCCACCTACACCTTCGCGCTCACCGCCGAGGGGCTGACGCCGGGCGCCCTGCTACGCGGTGACTGGCAGATGCCTGCCGCGTGGCCACCCGCCCTTTCCAGCTCTGCCGCCGATATGACCGTGACATTCGATCGCCCGTGGGACCGCCGCGTGTTGGAGGACACCCGCCCGCAGCCGCGCATCATCACCCTACACCGGGCCGAAGCCGTCTGGGGCGATCTGCGCCTCGCGCTTGGCGCGGATCTGACGGTGGATGCCGCAGGCCTCCCGTCTGGCGTGCTGCGGGTCGAGGCGGAGAATTGGAAAACCGCGCTGGACATCGCGACGGCGGCAGGGGTCCTGCAAGCGGGACCAAGGCCGGGGATCGAGAACGTGCTGACCCTGCTGTCGGGCGACACCGACCGGCTGACACTGGACATCGCAATCGACCGGGGCGAGATGCGCCTGGGCTTCGTACCGCTGGGCCGCGCGCCCCGGATCATCCTGCGTTAGCGACAGTACCTGCCCCGAACGCGTGCGTGACACCGGGACCCGCGGGACCAGCAAACCGCCCTGCCCGACGTCAATCGCGGAAGGGTCGATCATGCCAGCCGCTTTATGGGCGTTTGCCTGCACCCCGTCCAAAGTTGGGCGCGTCGGTATCCTGCCCCGCCTCGATGATGCCGCGCCGGATCGCGCGGGTGCGGGTGAAATAGGCGTGCAGATGATCGCCATCTCCCTGACGGATCGCACGCTGCAGCGCAAACAGCTCTTCTGTAAAGCGGCCGAGAACCTCCAGCGTCGCCTCCTTGTTGGTTAGGAAAACGTCGCGCCACATGGTCGGATCGGAGGCCGCGATGCGCGTGAAATCGCGAAAGCCAGCGGCGGAGTATTTGATCACCTCGCTGTCGGTCACCCGGCGCAGGTCATCGGCCACGCCGACCATCGTATAGGCGATGAGGTGCGGTGCGTGGCTGGTCACCGCCAGCACCAGGTCGTGGTGATCTGCGTCCATCTCCTCGACGTTCGCGCCCAGCCCTTCCCACAGTGCGCGCAGCCGGGCTGTGGCCTCCGGGTCGCCGTCCTCCATCGGAACCAGCAGGCACCAGCGGTTGTCGAAAAGCTCGGCAAATCCGGCGCGCGGGCCGGAATGTTCGGTCCCCGCCAGCGGGTGTCCGGCCACGAAATGCACGCCCTTGGGCAGATGAGGCACGACATTGTCGATCACGTCGCGCTTGACCGACCCGACGTCGGTGACCGTCGCACCCGGCTTCAGCACGTCCGCGATTTCGGCCGCTACGTCGCCCATCACGCCGACCGGTACGCACAGCACCACGAGGTCCGCGCCGCGCACCGCCTCCTTGATATCGTCATGGACGACATCGCACAGCCCGATCTCACGCGCGGTTTCGCGCGTCTCGGCCGAGCGGGCAAACCCCGTGACCTCACCCACCAGCCCGCCGCGCTTCATCGCCCAGAACATCGACGAGGCAATCAGCCCGAGCCCGATCAGCGCCACACGGTCATAGATCTGCGCCATGCTCAGGCCTCCTTGAACTGGCGTACGGCGTGGACCACACGGCGGCAGCCGCTTTCATCGCCAACGGTGATGCGCAGGCAGGCAGGCAGCTTGTATCCCGCGACCCTGCGCACGATCAGCCCCTTGCTTTGCAGGTAGGTGTCGCAGGCCTCGGCCTCTTGCTGACTGGCGAACCGGGCGAGGATGAAGTTGGCGCAGGACACATCGGACGGCACGCCTATCTCGGCCAGCGCATCCGCCATCCAGCCACGCATCCGCGCGTTTTCGGTCCGGCAGTGGGTGGTATAGGCCACATCGCGCACCGCAGCTTCGGCGGCGGCCAGCGCCGCATTGCTCAGGTTGAAGGGCCCGCGCACCCGGTTCAGCACGTCGATCACGTGGCTCGGGCCATAGCCCCAGCCGACGCGCAGACCGCCGAGCCCGTAGATCTTGGAAAAGGTCCGGGTCATCACCACGTTCTGGCGCTGGTCCACCAGCGCCGCACCGCCGTCATAGCCCTCGACGTATTCGGCATAGGCGCCGTCAAGCACCAGCAGCGCCTGCGGCGGCAGCCCTTCGGCAAGGCGCGCGATCTCTCCCAGACCGATCATCGTGCCTGTGGGGTTGTTGGGGTTCGCCAGGAACACCAGCCGCGTCCGGTCGGTGCACGCCGCCAGCAGCGCGTCCACATCGGTGACCCGCTCACGTTCGCGCACCTCGACCGGGGTGGCGCCTGCGGCCAGCGCGGAAATGCGGTACATCGCAAAGCCGTGTTCGGTGTGGATCACGTTGGTGTCCGGTCCGGCATAGGCCTGACACAGAAAGGCGATGATCTCATCCGATCCGGCGCCGCAGATGATCCGTTCAGCATCCAGCCCATGAACCTGCGCGATCGCCGCGCGCAATTCGGCGTGGTCCGCGCTGGGATAGCGGTGCAATTGCCGCCCGGCGGCGGCATAGGCCTCAAGGGCTGCGGGCGACGGCCCGAAAGGATTCTCGTTCGAGCTGAGCTTGAGCGCGTTGTCGTGGCCCGCCACATGGGATGCGCCCCCCTGATAGAGCGAGATATCCATAATACCGGGTTGGGGCGTGATCATCTGTGTCATCGGTTTCATCCTTGGGATGCGGCCCTTTTAGCGGCTTCACGGCAGTACAACCAGACGCGATTTGCACCTGCGCCAATCTGCCGTGTGCGGCAGGTTCCCGTTCGGCGCGCGGTGCGGGTTCAGGCCGGGGTCGGCTATGGGTTTCGTGCAGAAAATGCGGCTCCAGCGCATGATACGCGCCGTGTTCGGACACGCCACACAGGGTGTACGTGACCTTCCAGACGCCACTCCCCCTGCGCGCGCCGGCTGGAGGCCCTCGCCCCGCGCGCGCACCGGAGAGGGGCAAAACGCAAAACGCCCCGCCGGTGAGGCGGGGCGACTGCAAAACCGTGTCAGTGGTGGCGAAGATCAGTTCTTCGCGTAGAATTCAACCAC
>JBFFQZ010000277.1:0-4436 GCA_041573235.1 Sulfitobacter sp.
CATGCTCTGATTTCCACTTTGCGCCCTTCGGAAAAAGCGCCGTCCCATCAGAAGCGAGATGCCGTTCGGCAAAAGAAAGGAGTGTCGTCAAATCACCCAAGGCGCGGGCGGAAAGAACGGAGGCATTCTGGGGCTCCATTTCCTCTACCCTATTAGAGGAAACACTAACGTTCAGGGAAAGGTCCCGCGCCACGGTGCGAAGGAAAGCACATTTTCGTTGATCACTGTCGACCAGCGTAAATGAACGCTCCGGATGATCCGCCTTTGCCAGGATCGCGGCGACGATTCCGGGGAACCCTCCTCCACTTCCAATATCCAGCCAATCCCCATCCACAGGCGCATTTTGGTAGACTTGGATGGAATCGAGGATGTGACGGTCCCAGAGGTGAGAGACATCACCGGTGGAAATGAGGTTTATCTTGGCGGTCCACTTTTTCACCAGCTTCTCAAAGTCTGAAAGTCGCTCCAATGTTTCACGTGAAACATTCGCGGGTACGCTGGAGGTCATCATGCTGACTTTGCTTTTTGAGATTTACGGATCATTGCCAACAACAGCGTCAACGCCGCAGGCGTCATACCGTCAATACGCGCTGCCTGTGCAAGCGTTCCGGGCTTTGACGCAATCAGCTTTGATTTCAACTCGTTGGACAGGCCGTCGATCCCGGAATAATCAAAAGACGTCGGGATCACGACGCCTTCATCCTTACGCAGCAACGCAACATCATTTTCCTGCCGCTTGATATAGTTGGCGTAAAGAGCGTCCTTCGCGATCTGCTGACCCGTTTCCTCAGAGACTTCCCCCAGGTCGGGTTCCAGCATTCTAAGATGTTCGAACGTGACATCCGGAAATGCCAGCAGTTGAAAGCCTGTGCGGCGTTGACCGTCCTGATTCATCTCGATCCCGGCACCCTGCGCTTGCTTGGGTGTGTAGGAGTTACCTTCAAGAATTGAACGACAACGGTCCAGCGCGTCCATCTTGCGCGCAAAAAGATCCCGCCGTTCAGAGGAGACACATCCCAGTTCGATCGCCGACCCCGTCAGACGCTGATCTGCATTGTCGGCACGCAACGACAGCCGGAATTCAGCGCGCGAGGTGAACATCCTATACGGCTCCGAAACACCCCGACTTGTCAGGTCGTCGATCATCACACCGATGTAGCTTTCCGTCCGGCTGAAAATCACGGGCTCTCGTCCCTGAACCGCAAGAGCAGCGTTCAATCCGGCCACAAGCCCTTGAGCGGCCGCCTCCTCATATCCGGTAGTACCGTTGATCTGGCCGGCAAGGTAAAGCCCCGGAACATTCTTCAACTCAAGCGTCTGATGAAGCCCCCGCGGATCGACGTAATCATACTCGATTGCATAGCCAGGCTGCATGATCTCGACCTGCTCAAGCCCCTTGATCGAGCGAACATACGCTTCCTGGATATCGACAGGTAGCGAAGTGGAGATTCCGTTTGGATAGATGGTCGGGTCGCTCAGGCTTTCAGGTTCCAGAAACACCTGATGGGAACTCTTATCGGCAAACCTGACCACCTTGTCTTCTATGGATGGACAATATCTGGGTCCGACACCATCGATATGGCCTCCATACATTGCCGACCGCTCAAGGTTTTCGCGAATAATATCATGCGTTTGCTCATTCGTATGGGTGATACCGCATGATATTTGCCGGGCCGTCGCCCGCGTTGACATAAATGAAAACAGCGATGGGTCTTCATCAGCGGCCTGCATCTCAAGCCCGGTCCAATTGATCGTCTTACCATTCAAACGCGGAGGCGTGCCGGTTTTCAGCCGCCCCAGTGCAAGGCCAAAGTCATCTATGCGCTCAGCAAGGCGAATGGAGGGCTTATCCCCCATGCGACCACCCGTCTTTTGAACGTCCCCGATATGGATCACACCGCGAAGAAATGTCCCAGTCGTCAGGATCACCGCGTCGGCACGAATCTCTGTGCCATCTCCGATGACAACGCCGGACGCGCGGTTTCCCTGCATGATGAGGTCAGTCACCTCACCCTCAACGATCGCGATATTGGGATGGCTTTCGATCTCGGCCAGCATCTCGTCGCGGTAAATCTGCCGGTCCGCTTGGGCACGAGGCCCCTGCACTGCCGGGCCCTTTCGTCTGTTAAGGAGTCGGAACTGAATTCCAGCCTTGTCAGCAACGCGCCCCATTACGCCATCGAATGCGTCAATCTCTCGGACCAGATGGCCCTTGCCCAACCCGCCAATCGCCGGATTGCATGACATCACGCCGATTGTATTCCGGGACATTGTCACAAGGCCCGTTTTCGCGCCCATACGCGCGGCAGCATGCGCAGCATCAGCCCCGGCATGCCCGCCTCCGATAACGATGACGTCAAAATGTTTCACGTGAAACAATCCTCATTTTCCCAGGCAAAAACTAGCGAATATTTCATCTAACAGATTCTCTGCGTCAATGCGACCAACCAACGCCTCCAATGCCCGAATTCCGATGCGCAATTCTGCGGCTGCCAAATCATACAGGTCGGGGCCTGATTCCAATAGAGCGTTGGCCTTTTCAAGCCCCATAACCGCAAGCTCCATTGCAACCGCATGGCGCGCGTGTGTGGCAAGACCAGCGCCAGATGCAGCGTCCTCAAGAACCGTCTGGATCCTTTCCAAGAGCGTGTCGATCCCTGCACCTGTTGTACCTGATATCGCAGGAAAAGGAGCGCCTGTCAGGTCTGCCTTCGCGGTCAATATCAGGTCATGCTCAGTTGGTTTCAGCGGAAGTGCCTCGCCCGACGTGGTCAGGAATATCCTCAGATCAGCGCCCTCTGCACGGGACAGCGCCCGCGCAACACCAAGCGTTTCAATCTCGTCTTCGCTGTCACGGATACCAGCGGTATCCAGCAATGTCACAGGAAGCCCGCCAAGATCCATCCTGACCTCGATAACATCACGGGTTGTCCCGGCGATGTTCGATGTAATCGCCGCATCGCGCCCCGCCAAACGGTTCAACAATGTTGACTTGCCGACATTCGGAGGGCCGACAATCGCCACTTCAAAGCCTGACCGAATCCGCTCGGCAGCGTCTGTGCCCCGGATCTCCTGCTCAAGGCTGGCGCGCACGGTTTGCAGGAGATCCCGAACCTCGTCGCTCACATCTATGGGAACGTCTTCGTCGGCAAAGTCGATCGTGGCCTCTAGCAAAGCTGCCGCGCGGATCAATTTCGTCCGCCAACTCTCGACCTTATTGCCCAGCTCACCTGACAGCACCCGAAGCGCCTGCTTTCGCTGCGCTTCTGTCTCGGCCTCGATCAGATCAGCCAGCCCTTCGACCTGAACCAGATCAAGCCGACCATTTTCCAGGGCACGGCGGGTAAACTCTCCCGGTTCGGCAAGGCGGGCACCTTCAAACGATCCAAGCTCGGCCAGGACACGCCGCATGATGGCGATGCTTCCGTGCAGATGCAGCTCAACCACGTCCTCGCCAGTAAAGCTGTTCGGAGCTTCGAAGCAAAGCACGAGCGCCTGATCAATGAAACCACCGGAACGATCCTTAACCATGCGCAGCGCTGTGGCCCTCGGCGGCGGCAGTTGTCCCACCATCCGGATACTGATGTCATGCGCCAATGGCCCCGAGATCCGCACAACGGATACACCTGCCCGGCCCATGGCAGTCGCCTGGGCAAATATCGTATCCATAGACCTAAGCCTTTGAATTTATGATGTAAATCAGGTATTCATCGAGTCGAAGAAGTCAGAGTTCGTTTTCGTCTGCTTCAGTTTCGAAATCAAGAACTCAATCGCATCTGTGGTCCCCATCGGGTTCAAGATCCGGCGCAGGACAAAGGTTTTCTGAAGATCGACCTTATCCACCAGAAGATCCTCTTTCCGGGTGCCGGATTTCAGGATGTCGATTGCCGGGAACACGCGCTTATCCGCGATCTTGCGATCAAGGACGATTTCAGAGTTACCGGTGCCCTTGAATTCTTCAAAGATCACTTCGTCCATCCGCGAGCCCGTGTCAATCAGAGCCGTCGCGATGATGGTCAGCGATCCACCCTCTTCAATGTTCCGCGCCGCGCCGAAGAAACGCTTTGGACGTTGCAGCGCGTTGGCATCGACACCGCCGGTCAGAACCTTGCCCGACGACGGAACAACGGTGTTGAACGCGCGACCCAGACGGGTGATCGAGTCGAGCAGGATCACAACATCGCGCTTGTGTTCAACCAGACGCTTGGCCTTTTCGATCACCATTTCCGCGACGGCGACGTGGCGGGTGGCCGGTTCGTCAAAGGTCGAGCTGATAACTTCGCCCTTCACGCTGCGCTGCATGTCGGTCACCTCTTCCGGGCGTTCGTCGATCAGCAGGACGATCAGATAACATTCCGGGTGGTTGATCTCGATCGAATTGGCGATGTTCTGCAGCAGAACGGTTTTACCGGTCCGCGGCGGCGCGACGATCAGCG
>JBFFQZ010000278.1:0-4418 GCA_041573235.1 Sulfitobacter sp.
CCATCATCTTGCAGGGACCGCACCACGGCGCCCAGTAATCCACCAGCAACGGCAGATCATCCTTGAGGATTGCCCTGTCGTGCCGTTGATCGCCCAGTGCGACAACGTCGCCGCCGGTCAGCGGCGCACCGCATTTCGCGCATTTGGGACCTGCATCGACCTTTGCCTGCGGGATCCGGTTGGCCTGGCCGCATGTCAGGCAGGTCAGTCTGATGAATTCTGGCATTGTCGTACTTCCTCTCAGGCAATCCCCAGTGCTTTGCGCTCGCCCGGTCTTGAAGCGCACCGGATATCCTCATTTCTCAGACCGAATCCGCAAGACGTATTGATACAAATCAATAGCGACTGCCCGCGCACGCGCATTGTGGCGGCACACCAAGTATCGGAGCCTCCTCATGCAGCACCATACGCACGCGGTCAGCCCATGTATCATTCCCCGCGCAGACGCCTTGCACCGGTCCGGTATCTGACATGGCCCCCAAGAAACAGACCCCGAACGACCTTCCAAAGGGCCTGCCTTCGGCGCGGTTGCGCGCGGAATGCGATCCCGGATCGCTTGGATTTGAAACAACCGCGAAACTGAAACGCCCGCCGCGGTTCGTCGGCCAGGCCCGCGCGCTCGACGCCATCAGGCTGTCCGCGGAAATAGACCACAAGGATTTCAACCTGTTCGTTCTGGGGCATGAGGGAACCGGGCGTCACACCGCCGTTGCCCAGCTCTTGCCAAAGGCCGCCGCCGCGCGCCCGACACCCTGCGACTGGGTCTATGTCAACAACTTCGACGCCCCGCACAAACCCAACGCGATGAAGCTTCCTCCGGGGGTCGCGCCCACGTTGCGGTCCGCGATGGAGCTTCTGGTCGATGATCTGGCGATTGAAATCCCCGCGCTTTTCGAGTCGGAGGAATACCAGACCCAGCGCCGGGCGATCGAGGAAGAGCTTGGCCAAAAGCACGAAGAGCCGATCGCCGAATTCGCCGAGCGCGCGCAGTCGCAGAACGTCGCCCTGCTGCGGACGCCGATGGGGTTCATGCTGTCGGCGATCGTCGACGACAAGCCGATCAAGCCAGAGGTCTACGAAGCCTTGCCCGAGGAACAGCGCGCGGAAATCGACGCCAGGATCGAAGAGCTTCAGAACCAATTGGCGCGCATTCTCAAACAGGGTCCGCAACTGGAAAAGGAACACCGCCAGCGGGTCGAGGAATTGCACGCGACCATGGCCGAACGTGCCGTGTCCGCGAGGGTCGCAGAGGTCGAAAAACAGTTCTCGGACAACGCCAGCGTGCTTGCGTATCTCAAGCAGGTGCGTCTCGACATGATTTCAAACGCCGAGCTGTTTCTGATGTCCGCCGGAAACAAGAACAACGGTCCGTTTCCCGATGTCACGCACAAGTACCACCAGGAACAGATATTTGACCGATATGCCGTCAACATCATGGTCTCGCACACCAACGAGAACGAGGCCGCGCCGATCGAAAAGGAAGACCTGCCGTCGCTCGGCAATCTGACCGGCCGGATCGAACACATCTCGGAGATGGGCACGCTGGCCACCAACTTTACCCTCATCAAACCCGGAGCGCTCCACCGCGCCAACGGCGGCTACCTGGTGATAGACGCGCACCGGCTGCTGTCCGAACCCTATGCCTGGGATGCGCTGAAACGCTGCCTGCAAAGCCAGTCCATCGCGATCACATCGCTGACCGAGCGGCTCAATCTGTCGTCCACGATCACGTTGGAGCCCGACCCCATCCCGCTTGACGTACGGGTGGTGCTGGTGGGTGACCGGCGCCTGCACATGCTGCTGCTGATGCTCGATCCGGAATTCAGCCGGTTGTTCAAGATACAGGCGGATTTCGAAGACGACCTGCCGCGCACGGCCCCGAACACGCGCGCGCTGGCACGGATCGTGGCGGGATATGCCGCGCGGGAAAACCTCAAGCCGCTGACCGCCGCAGCCGTGGCTGCCGTGCTGGACCATGCCGTTCGGCTGACCGACGATGCCAAAAAGCTGACGCTTGAACTGGGGGCGCTGACCGATGTGATGCGCGAGGCGGATTTCTATGCGGGGCGCCAGAAACGCGACATGATTTCAGAAAAGGACGTTGAAGAGGCCGTCGAGCAGGCGCAGCGCCGGGCCTCGCGGATCAAGGACCGCATGCAGGAGGCGATCACCCGCAAGACGGTGCTGATCGACACTGCGGGTGACGCGGTCGGCCAGGTGAACGGCCTGTCCGTTGTCGGTGTCGGCGCGCATTATTTCGGCCGCCCCTCACGGATCACCGCACGGGTGCGCATGGGCGCGGGCAAGCTCATCGATATCGAGCGCGAAGTCGAGCTGGGCGGCCCACTGCACTCGAAAGGGGTGTTGATCCTGGGCAGCTATCTTTCCAGCCACTATGCGCTGGATGTCCCGGTGTCACTACACGCAAGCCTCGTGTTCGAGCAGAGCTATGGCGGCGTCGACGGCGACAGCGCGTCCTCCGCCGAGCTGTACGCGCTGCTATCCGCGCTGTCGGGTGTGCCGATACGTCAGGGGCTTGCTGTGACCGGTTCGGTGAACCAGAACGGCGAGGTCCAGGCCATCGGCGGGGTGAACGAAAAGATCGAAGGGTTCTTTGACATTTGCCAGGCGCGTGGGCTGACCGGCGATCAGGGCGTCCTGATCCCTGCGTCCAACGTCGACAACCTGATGCTGCGCCGGGATGTGGTCAAGGCGGCGGCACAGGGCCAGTTCCGCGTCATTCCGATCAGCACGATAGATCGCGGCATTTCAGTACTGACCGGCATTACCGCGGGTCAACGCAACCGCAGCGGCAATTTTCCCGAACACAGCATCAACGGCCTTGTCGAGGCACAATTGCGCAGCTTCGCCGAAACCCGCCGCGCCTTCATCGCAAAGGGCCAACTCGACGGAAAAACGGAGGACAAGTGATGGACAAGAGCGACCGCCCCGGCCTGCGGCTTCTTGTCGGTGCAACCTGCTTTGCCGATGCGGCGGCGGCGCTGCGGATCGTCGAACGCCTGCCCGGTGCGTTCCGGGCGGACCTTGGCGGCGTTCTGATCGAGGAGGTGGACGTGCTGGCCGCCTGTCAGATCCCCCATCAACGCATCGTTTCGGCCAGCGGTGCGACAACGCTGGCCCCCAGCCTGTCGCAGCTGCGCACCTTTCTGGACGCCGACGCGCGGGCATTCCGGGAATCGCTGGCACGGGCGGCGGATCCCTCGGGCGCGGGTTGGGTGTTTGCCCGCGACAAGGGAGAGCTGGTCGGCACGGCACTGCGCGTGGCGACCGGTTGGGATGTCCTTGTGATCGGATACCGTCAGGTCCACAGGATACCGGGAAAGATCGTCGTGCTTGTTGACGCCGCCAGCCCGCAGGGTGGCGCGATGACCGAGGCGGCGGATCGGCTGGCCCGGCACCTGTCCGCCGATCGTGTCGTTTTTTCGATCGGGCCGGGCCCAGACAGGGCACCCCTGGCGCAGCCGCCCAGAACCCTCCGGTTCGATACCCTTGAGGATGCGCTCGCCGCGCTGACCCGGATGAACACGCAGGCCGTGCTGGTCGATCTGACACGCGGCCCGGTGCACAATGCGCGCGACCTTGCGCGACTTCTGGACCGGGCGCGTTGCCCGTTGTTCGTTTTCGGCACCGCCCGGGCGGGCCTGGTTCTGGAGCACTCCACACAGATCCCCCCATCGCCCAACCACGATGACCGCAACGATGGTCTCTGAGGGTCAGAGCGATCCGGCCAGCCTGCCCTGCGCGCCGACACCGCTCAGACGTGCGCTGACCCTGCCGCTTCTGGTTTTCTACGGACTTGGTGTCACCATCGGGGCGGGCATCTACGTCCTGCTCGGCGCCACCGCCGCTCAGGCGGGTGTCCATGCCCCGATTTCCTTTCTGCTGGCTGCTGTCGTCATGCTGTTCAGTGCGGGCAGCTTCAGCGAATTGTCGGGCCGCTTCCCGAAGAGCGCCGGAGAGGCGGTCTATGTCGAGGCGGCGTTCAGGAAGCCGTCGCTTACTGTCGTGACGGGTGTGTTGATGCTGCTGGGGGCGGTCGTGTCCTCCGCTGCGATCGCCATCGGTTGCGCGGGCTATGTCGCCACGCTGGTGCCGCTGCCGCTGTGGTCCGTGATAGTGATGGACGTCGTGTTTTCCGGAGTGGTCGCGGCATGGGGGATTGTCGAATCCGTCAGGTTTGCGGGCATACTGACCCTGATCGAGGTGCTTGGTCTGTTGCTGGTGGTATTGGCCGCGCTCTGGCACCAGCCGCAGATCGAGAAAGAGCTGCCCGCCCTCATGCCCGCGCCCACCGACATTCCCGCGCTCACCGGTATCTGCATGGCCAGCCTGCTGGCGTTCTTTGCCTTCATCGTCTTCGATGGCATGGTGAACGTGGTCGAGGAGACCGAAAACCC
>JBFFQZ010000279.1:0-4412 GCA_041573235.1 Sulfitobacter sp.
TCAGCAGCATGGTGATCGCGCCCGCCAGAACCGGCAGAGACAGCAGGATCAGCCAGCTTGTCACGAAGATCGACCAGCTGAACAGCGGCACCTTGAACAGGGTCATGCCGGGGGCACGCATGTTCAGGAAGGTCGTGATCATGTTGATCGCACCCAGGATCGAGGACGCACCCGACACGTGCACGGCGAAAATGGCAAAGTCCATCGACATGCCGCCTTCGCGTACCGACAGCGGCGGGTACAGGACCCAGCCCACGCCGGATCCGGCCTGGCCGTTGCCCCCGGGCATGAGCACGGAGCACACGGCCAAGGATGTACCGGCTACATAGAGCCAGAACGACAGGTTGTTCATCCGCGGGAACGCCATGTCCGGCGCACCGATCTGCAACGGCATGAAGTAGTTGCCGAAACCGCCGAACAATGCCGGGATCACGACGAAGAACATCATCAGGATGCCGTGGCCGGTGATCAGCACGTTCCAAAGATGGCCATTTGGCGTACAGGTCGCTGCAGAATCCGCGATCAGCCTTGCACCTTCAAGACACATGTACTGAACGCCGGGGTTCATCAGCTCCAGTCGCATGTAGATCGTGAATGCAACGGAAATGAACCCGACGAAAGCGGAGACGATCAGGTAAAGGATACCGATGTCTTTGTGGTTTGTGGACATGAACCAACGCGTGAAAAAGCCGCGCTCGTCTTCGTGGTCGTGCCCGTGAATGGCTGCGTCTGCCATGCGGTGCCTCCTAAGCTGTTTATTTGACGCACCGCGCCTGTTGGCGAAACGCGTATGCGGTCTCCGGGACCTTCTACTTAGGTGAACGCGGTCACGCAATGGGCGCGATGGTCGCAGGAGTCGTTATTTTTGCGCAGGGGTCCTTCCGTGGTCGACTGGCGCGACGCCCCTTGGCTTTTCACGGGGTGGGATTAACGGCCCGTTCATGGCTGGAGCGTAATGATCGGGAACCGGAAACCTCAATGGAGCCCAAAATGCAGACGTCCGCGGAAAACCAGGCTGATCCTGTCTTGGCCCGGCCGCCGCGTGATCATTTGGATTCCGTCATATTTTCCAAGATGATGATGTCTCTCGTGCCCGGAATTATCTATGTTTTCAATCACGAGACGCAGGCGAATGAGTATTCCAATCAGTCCATCGCCACGCTGCTGGACTATTCCTCAAGCGAGATCATCGAGATGGGTGATGCGTTGCTGCCCCGGGTGATCCATCCCGAAGACCTTGAAGGGCTGTCGGCCTATTTTTCCAATCTGCGCCACCTGCGCGACGGCGAAACATCGCAGTTCGAATACCGCGTGATTGCGCGCGATGGGTCGCATGTCTGGCTGCGCAGCAATGACCGGGTCTTTCAACGCGCGGCGGACGGGTCCGTTCTGCGTCACATCGGATGTGCCAGCGATGTCACCGTGGAAAAAGCCAAGGCACAGCACCTCGTAGAGGTGAACCATCTGCTCGAAGAGCGAATCGCCGAGCGCACGCGCGCGCTGGCCGATCTGAACGCCCAACTGGAGGAGCGCATCAGGATACGCACGCGCGAGCTTGAAGATGCGTTCGAGGAACTTGAACAGCTGACCTTTACCGCCACCCACGACCTAAGGGTGCCGGTCAACAACCTGTGCCGCCTTGGGCTGATGCTGCAGGAAGGGGCGAACGCGCTCGAACCCGAACAGGCGGAGCAGGTCGCGTGGATCAACACCTGCGCTCAACAGCTCGTGTCCAAGATCGAGGGGCTTGTTCAGGTCGCGCAGGTTCGTCTGGATGCCGGTCTCTCGTCCGAGCAGATCGTATTGGGCGATGCCGTGGCACGGGCGTTGGACCGGTTCCGGGGCGCCTTTGACGCCTGCGGCGCGCATCTGCAAACGGAGATTCCGAAAGACGTGACGATCCGGTTCTCCAGCGCGGAGTTCGACAACATCCTGGGCACGCTCATCAGCAACAGCCTGAAATATGCCGATCCCGCGCGCCCTTTGCAGTTGACCCTGCGCTGGTGCCTCAATGAGGGGCGTCCGGCCCTCACCGTGACCGACAACGGCAGTGGATTTGAGCCCGCATCGGACCTGGACAAGGTATTCGGGCTGTTCCAGCGCGCCCATGTGGAGCCGCCGGGCAGCGGCACCGCGCTCTATTGCGCGCGGCGCATGCTTCAACGGCGGGGCGGACACATCGAAGCGACAGCAGAGCGGGGCCGGGGGGCCTCATTTACAATGATTTTCTCCAACAAGGGTGCCCTATGATGGAACCGCTGAACAGAATTCTTCTGGTGGACGATGATTCCATCACCAACATGATGCACACGCGGGTCATCGAACGCTCGGGCCGCGCCCGCGCGATCGAGGTCGCCACCGATGGGCTGAGCGCGCTGGAAATCCTCAAACGCGATCTAGAGAATGGTGATCCGCTGCCGGAACTGATCTTTCTGGACATCAACATGCCACGTATGGGCGGATTCGAGTTTCTCGAGCATTACGCCAAGCTCAGCATCGCGCCGGACGCACCGCTGATCATCGTGATGCTGTCCACCTCGTTGCTTAAGGCCGATCACGACCGCGCGGAAGCAGACCCGAATGTGCACAGCTTCTCGGACAAGCCGCTGCGCCTTGAAAGGCTTCTCGAACTGATTGATGCGTTTCAACGTCGCAAGTCGTCGCATTCATCCGCTGCCTGACCGGGCGGATTGGGGCGCGGGGCCGTCATTTCAGACCGGCGCCTCGCCAAAGATCTGCGCAAAACTTGCGCGCAGGGCCATGTCCACGTCCTCCATCGTCACCGGCAGACCCAGATCGACAAGGCTAGTCACCCCGTGATCCGAGATGCCGCAGGGCACGATGCCGTCGAAATGGTTCAGCGCCGGCTCCACGTTGATCGAAATGCCGTGAAAGCTGACCCACTTGCGCAGACGGATGCCGATGGCCGCGACCTTGTCCTCGGCGGGTTGGCCGGTTGCTGTGGGCGGCTTTTCGGGGCGGGTGACCCAGACACCGATACGCCCCTCGCGGATCTCGCCCTTGATGTTGAATTGATCCAGTGTCGCGATGACCCAGGCTTCAAGCGCCTGAACGAAGCGACGCACGTCGCGTCCGCGTTTGCCCACATCCAACATCACATAGGCCACCCGTTGTCCGGGTCCGTGATAGGTATACTGTCCGCCACGCTTGGTCTTATAGACGTCAAAACGCCCCGGATCGGTCAGATCGGCGGCTTTGGCCGATGTGCCGGCGGTGTAAAGCGGTGGATGTTCGACCAGCCAGACGCATTCGTTGGCGGTGCCTGCGTGAATGGCCGCGACGCGCGCCTCCATCCACGCTTCTGCCGTGCGAAAGTCGGTAAGACCGGTCGAGTGTATCCATTCAATCATATGGGCGGTCTAGCGCGCCGCGCGGAGCAGGGAAAGCCTCAGGACTGCGCACTGTCGGCCTTTTCCGCGACGACCTTTTGCAACATCTGCGCATAGGCCTGTGCGCCTTGAGCCCCGGTCAGCAGATATTTCCCGTCAAAGACCATGGTCGGAACCCCCGATATGCCGCGACTGGTCCAGAACTGCTGGCGCGCGCGTGTTTCCTCGGCGTGGCTCCCGTTCTCCAGTACATCGCGTGCGGCCTGCGCATCCAGCCCGATGCTTTCGGCTACATCGACCAGAACGTCCACCGCCGAGACATCCCGTCCTTCGGTGAAATGTGCATAGAACAGCGCCATCTTCAGCGGATGCTGCATGCCCCCTGCCTGCGCCCAGTCCAGCAACTGGTGCGCGGCGAACGTATTCACGATGCGGCTGTCATCGGAAAAGCGGAAATCAATGCCGAGGCTTTCGCCCAACGCGGCCATCTGGCGGCGATTCTCTGCGCTTTGCTCTGCCGTGGCACCGTATTTTTCGGCAATATGTTCACGCAGGTTCTGTCCTTCCGGTGGCATCGCGGGGTTCAGCTCGAATGGATGCCACCTCACGTAGGCACCCGTTCCGGTTGCCGCCAAAGCCTGTTCAAGCTGGCGGAATCCGATGATGCACCACGGACACATCACGTCCGAAACGATATCGACCTGCACCACTGGCCCATCTGTCGGAGACGACGCGTTGGTCATGATGGTTTCCTTTTTTCTACCGCCCATCCGACAAAGATCAGGTTTTCCGTATTTTTTTCAATACTCTTGGCACAAGTATTCTCCGGCGCATCGCCATCCGAAGCGCGAATAACGGCGCAATCCAAAGGTTTATGGCCCCGTGATCCCGGCATGGATGGCTGTGCATTTTTGTTGAAAAACGCACTTGAGCTATTGCGCAGCCCACGCTATTGCAACGGCACCAACCATGGCGTGCGGTCGTGGCGGAATGGTAGACGCGCAGCGTTGAGGTCGCTGTGGGGTAACACCCGTGAGAGTTCGAGTCTCTCCGACCGCACCA